>DASSSM010000395.1:0-2022 GCA_035708425.1 Pseudolabrys sp. | reverse complement strand
GTCGGGATTAGCGTGCCCATCGCCGCGGCTCGCGTGTCGTGCAGCCATTTGTCGATCGCCGGGTTGTTCGGCCGCCGATAAAGAACCGCCGTGTCGACCTTGCATGCGGCCGCGCAGACCGCCGGCAGTTCCCAATTTCCGAAGTGTGCGGCGAAGACGATCGCGGGCCGTCGCTGCTCCAGAATTGTGAGAAGTCGGTCAAGATCGAACGGGCGCACCTCGATCCTTCTGGCGCGTTCCGGATGCCAGGGGTCGAAATCCGAGAGGCGATCGAGGTGGGCAAATTCAACGGCTATACGGCCGAGATTGTCCCAAACATCGCGCAGGATCGCATCGATCTCGGTCGTCGACTTTTCCGGGAATGCCGCGGTCAAATTGGCGCGGCCGATCCGATTTTCGGGTAACAACGGTCCGACGGTTCGCATGAACCGACCAACGATATTTCCCATTGTGTCGGGGTTGGTCTGTCGCAACAGTTTTAGAAGGCCGATCGTGACGACGCCGATCGATGAATTGGCGGCGTGCTTGGTTGCGCGCTTCAGGCGCCGGACTGTCCGCCTCATCGCTGACGCCTCAAAACTTCACAATGACTTTGCCGAATACCTGGCGGCTTTCCAGGCGCGCCAGGCCGCGCTCAAAATCTGCCAATTCAAATTCGGTATCGATGATCGGGATCATCCCGGCAGCGATTTTCGACAGGCTATCGCGTATGTTGCGCATGGAAGCGCCAAAGGAACCAAGAATCTTGTACTGCTGCTGAAACAGCTGCATCAGGTTGATTGTCACGGTCTGACCTGCGGTGGAACCGCAGGTCACAAGACGTCCGCCGCGCTTCAGGCAGAGCAGGGAGCCGTTGAAGCCTTCACCGCCGACGTGCTCGAAAACAACATCGACGCCCTTTTTCCTGGTCAGCTTGCGGGTGACGCCCTCAAAGCGCTCGGTCTTGTAATTGATCACATGATCGGCTCCGAGGGCCTTGGCTTTCTCGGCCTTTGAGTCGTCTCCCACGGTGGTGATCACGGTGCAGCCAAGCGCCTTCGCCATCTTGATGGCGACCGAACCTATGCCCGAACCGCCTGCATGCACCAGAATTGTTTCTCCGGGCTTAAGCTTGGCGTTGTCGAACAACATGTGCTCGACGGTGCTGAATGCAATCGGTGCGCAGGCTGCGTCGCGTAAGGACACGCCGTCGGGCACCGGAATGACGAGCCGGGCCGGCAAATTGATCAAATCCCGCGCAAATCCGTCGATGTGAAATCCCATGATGCCGGCGACATTCTCGCAAAGATTGTCGCGTCCTTCGCGGCAGGCGGCGCAGTGGCCGCATGTCATGGCCCCGTACATCACCACTTTGTCGCCGACCTTGAAATTCGTGATGCCGGCGCCCAGCGCGGCAATTTCGCCCGAAGCCTCGGCGCCAACGACCAAAGGCAGTTGCCGCTTGGCAAATGCCATTCCCCGGAAGCCCCATAGATCGAGATGGTTGAGCGCTACCGCCTTGATGCGGATTTGCACCTCGCCATCGCCCGGCGGCGGAGGCGGCGGGACGTCGGCGAGTTCAAGTTTACGATCAGCAATCAGATTTAGCGCACGCATGGCGGTCCGGCATGTCCGGCGCTAGGCCGGCTCAAGCCCCATGACCAGCGAAACATTCTGCCCGCCAAATCCGAATGAGTTCGATATCGCATGGCGAAGCTTGGCGTCGCGGGCCGTGTTGGGCACGACGTCGAGCGGAATTGCCGGGTCGGGCACGGTATAGTTGATGGTCGGCGGGATGCGTTGGCTTTGCAAAGTGAGAAGCGTGAACACCGCCTCTACCGCGCCGGCGGCTGACAGCGTATGGCCGATCATCGACTTGTTGGAGGAGATCGGCAGGCTCTTTATCCTGTCGCCGAACACGGTCGCGCAGCCGAGATATTCCATTTTGTCGTTTTCCGGCGTGCTCGTTCCGTGGGCATTGATGTAATCGATATCGTTTGGCGTGAGACCGGCATCGGCGATGGCATTGGCAATGCAGCCAAT
>DASSSM010000394.1:0-2792 GCA_035708425.1 Pseudolabrys sp. | reverse complement strand
GGTCTACGGCCTGGTTAGCGCCATCGTGGTCGGTATCCCGCTTGGCGTTGCGATGGCGCGAATTCGCTGGCTCGACTGGGCGCTCGACCTGCCGATCAATGCTCTTTATGCGACGCCGCTGGTTGCGGTTGTCCCGCTGCTCGTTCTGTGGTTCGGGATCTACCTGAAGGCCAAGATCATCGTCGTCTTCCTGTTTGCGGTATTCCCGATCCTGATCAACACGTATCAGGGCGTGCGCGAATGCGACAAAGGCATGATTGAAGTGGCGCAGTCGTTCCGCTCGAGCGAATGGAGGATGTGGCGCGACGTGCTGTTGCCGTTTGCGGTCCCTTACATCATCGCGGGTCTGCGCCTTGCAATCGGGCGCGGTCTGATCGGCATGATCATCGCGGAGTTCTATACGACGATTTCCGGCCTGGGATTTATGATCACGAAATACGCGAATGTTTTCGCGATGGATAAGACGTTCGTACCGGTAATCGTTTTGATGGTCCTGGGTGTATCGCTGACCACATTGCTGAAATGGGTCGGCCGCCGTATCGCGCCGTGGAGCGCCGCCAACCGCTAGTGCCTCTCATCTTTCCTCGTATTGCCACCGTCATGTCCGTACGGGACAATGTGCAAACAGCTGCACGCCTTGGGGCGGAGGTGTCCGATGATTGCCGGCCTGTCGATTGAGAACTTCACCATTCTTCACACCGCTATCAGCCTGATCGCAATCGCCAGCGGCCTCATTGTGCTGGCAGGGATGCTTCGCGCCAGCAGATTGCCGGGCTGGACGGCATTATTTCTTGTCACGACCGTTCTGACGAGCGTGACCGGTTTTATGTTTCCGATAAATGGGTTCACGCCGGCCCTTGGCGTTGGTCTGATATCAATCGTGATATTGGCGATCGCGCTCACGGCGCTCTACGTGAAGCACCTGAGCGGGGCGTGGCGATGGATCTACGTCACGACGGCGCTGGTAGCGCTCTATTTCAACGTTTTTGTTCTGATCGTGCAGTCCTTCCAGAAGGTGCCGGCGTTGCAAAAACTTGCACCGACGCAATCCGAGCCCCCGTTCCTGATTGCGCAGGCCGGGGCCCTGATCGCGTTTCTTGTCCTTGGAGTGATGGCGACACGTAAATTTCGCCCGGCCCTTTGAAGCGCGGACCGCGGGCAGGAACATAACCGCATAAAGAAGGAAGCCGCCGTTGCCGGCGGCTTCCTCTCACCTAAACACCATCGATACAGACCCAACAAGGTCGGAAGGAGCATGACGACCTTTTTGGTTCGTTTGCGGAAGCTGCCCTATCGCCGGCCACTCCTGCGTCATACCTGACGTGGTTGGTTCAGGTGAACGAGGTTGCGCCTTAGTTAGAATCACCGCCCCCGCCGCCGCCATTGGCGGCCTGCAGCTTGCTCGCGATCGTGCCGAACGTCGCATTCAGGTTTCCGCCAACCGCCTGTACCGCGGTAATGATCAAAACCGAAACGCCGGCGGCGATCAAACCGTATTCGATTGCGGTCGCGCCTGACTCGTCTTTAAGAAAAGCAAATACTTTGGACATCTGCATACTCCATGTGACTGCAACGCGGTCACACTAGCGGCGCCCTGTTAAAAGCATCTTCGATAGCGCGTGTGCAATTTCCAAAAATCCGGACCGCTTGTAGACAAGCGAGAGTCGTTGCCTGCAAAATTTTTTGCACGACGACGAGAACGGATTATTTTTCAAAGCCGGCTCGGCATCCGAACGGATGACGAATTTTGCGTGACTATATTTCGAGTGCGTCGCGTGTTAACGCGCCGTTGTACACGACCGTCGTCAGTTGTCCTCCGCATGGTCGATGTAGATCAGACCGGCTTTCGCAAGCGGCTCGCGCATCTTGTACATGTCGAGACTGAGTGTGCCGGCCTCGAGCTGCTTGCGCTTGCCGTCCTCATCGTCCTTGCGTTTCTGCGCCTTTTGAGCAGTCTCGACAGCAAGCTTTTTTGGAATCACGACGACGCCATCATCGTCCGCAACCACGACATCGCCCGGCTCAACGTTGACGCCGGCGCAAACGACCGGAACATTGACTGCCCCGAGGGTGGCTTTCACCGTGCCTTTGGCTGAAATGGCTTTCGACCACACAGGAAACCGCATCTCCGAGATCGGCCGGACGTCGCGGCAACCGGCATCAATGACAAGTCCGGCAACACCGCGCGCACGCAATGCCGTGGCGAGCAATTCGCCGAACATTCCGTCGGAATTGTCCGCCGTGCAGCCGACAACCAGCACATCGCCCTTCTGACACTGCTCGACCGCGACGTGGATCATCCAATTGTCACCCGGCTGCGTCAGGACAGTGACCGCCGGGCCGGCAATCTGCGCCCCCGGCCAGACCGGCCGCATGTAGGGCTTCATCAACCCCGATCGTCCGAGCGCTTCGTGCGCTGTCGAGACCCCGACCGCGCCAAGCGTCCCAATAGCATTGCTGTCGGCGCGTTTGATGTTGCGGACGACGACGGGCTTCATTTCAAAATCTCCTCAACGGTCGGGAATAGTCGCTGATACGCCTCGCCATAAGTCATCGGAACGCCGGTATTGCGGCTGCCTTGAATGCCCCGGTTGAGGGCGACCCGCTCATAATAGCCCCACAAGTGCTTTTGCGCGGCGAGGATCTGGAATGCCTTGTACTTCTGCTCCCAGACTTCGTCGATTTTCAGAATGAGATTGGGCTTGTAGTTGCACATTTCTGGTTGATGCGGCTCGAACAGGAACACCGGCGGCGCCGCATATTTGTACTTGGCGTCGGGCTTGTGGCCCATC
>DASSSM010000393.1:0-7218 GCA_035708425.1 Pseudolabrys sp. | reverse complement strand
TGAATTGCGGATTGCCGGTTGCCTCAGCGATCGCACAATGGAAAGCGAAATCCTCGTCGACGCCGTTTTCGCCACGGTCGATGGCCGCTTGAATGGCGTCAAACCGGTCTGCGATTTTCTTGACCTGCGCCGGCGATGCGCGTTCCGCGGCAAGACCCGCCGCCTCTACTTCCACACCGGTGCGCAGCTCCATGACATTGAGCACTTCACCGAACGGCGACTGCTCATCGAAATCGACCCGGAATGGGCGGCGAACCTGACTGGCGACAAATGCGCCCACCCCTTGTCGGGTTACGACCAGCCGATCCGCCCGCAATGCCGCAACCGCTTCGCGGATAACCGTGCGGCTAACCCCGGTCGCGGCAATCATTTCCTGTTCGGTCGGCAATCGCGAGCCCGGGGCGAGCTTTCCGCTCGTGATGTCTGCGGTCAGCCTGGCGACCACCTCGGCGGTCAGCCGGCGCGGCGCATCGAGCGGCTGCAACAGGCTAAGATTTCTTGCACTACGCTTGGGCAACGGCTTGACATCTCGCCTAGACGTAAGGTCATCATATGACCTGATGAATAACATGCACTGGCGTGCTGATCAATCAGCCGGGCCCGAAACAAACAGGGAGGAATGATTCATGTTCAAAGCTCGCATTGCGTTCGCGACCGCCGGCGCTCTCCTCGCCGCGGCGGCTTTTGCATCCGACCCTGCCCTCGCGCAGCAGAAGATCGTGCTCAAAGCGACCGACGTGCATCCGCTCGGCTATCCGACGGTGGAAGCAGTCATCCAGATGGGCAAGAAGCTCGAGGCCGCAACGAATGGACGTCTGAGCATCCAGATGTATCCGTCGATGCAGCTTGGCGGTGAAAAGGAGATGATCGAGCAGGCGCAAGTCGGCGCGCTCGCTATCGCGCGTATCAGCGTCGGTCCAATGGGACCAATCGTGCCGGAGCTGAATGTGTTCAACCTGCCCTTCATGTTCCGCGACGATGCGCACATGGAGAAAGTCATCGATGGGCCGATCGGTGACGAGATGCTCAAGAAGCTCTCGGACTCGCAGGCGAATCTGATCGGCTTGTGCTGGATGAACGCAGGTACGCGAAACGTCTACAATAGCAAGAAGCCAATCCAGACTGCCGACGACCTGAAGGGGTTGAAGATCCGGATGATGGGCAACCCGGTGTTCGTCGACACGATGAACTCCCTCGGCGGTAACGGCGTCGCGATGGGCTTCGATCAGCTCATCAATGCCATGCAGACCGGCGTCGTAGATGGCGCGGAGAACAACTACCCGACCTATGAGAGCGGGCAGCACTATCGTTATGCGAAGTTCTACTCGAAGACCGGCCACCTGATGATTCCGGAGATTCTCGTCTTCTCAAAGAAGATCTGGAACGAGTTGTCGAAGGACGATCAAGCATTGATCCTCAAGGTCGCCAAGGAGGCGCAGCAGGAGGAGCGCAAGCTCTGGTACGATCGCGAAAAGGAATCCCTCAAGAAGATGGTCGAATCCGGGGCAGTTGTGAACGACATTGGCGACAAGAAACCCTTCCAGGCTGCAGTCAAGCCAGTGTGGGACAAATACGGTGCGCAACACGCTGACCTGATTAAGCGCATTCAGGACGTGAAGTGACGTTTCCGAATTAAGGGCCGGCCCGCGCCGATGATCGGCGTAGGGTCGGCTCTTTTTCCGTGAGGGGGACAATGAAGGCTCAGTACATTCGGTTGATGGACAAGGTCCATCAGGCGTGCCTGTTCGTCGCAGGTTCGTGCCTTGTGATTATCACTCTGATTATCCCTTACGGCGTGTTCTGCCGTTATGTGTTGAACAGCGCGGCGTCCTGGCCGGAGCCGCTCGCGATCCTGCTCATGATCGTGATGTCGTTCCTGTCGGCGGTCGTTTGCTATCGCGAATACCTGCATATCGGCGTCGGTGTTCTGCCTGCCTTTCTAAGTGAACCGGCCAAGTCCTATCTCGGATGGTTCCTCGAAGTCTGCATGCTGGCGACCAATCTTTTCATGCTCTGGTGGGGCATCAAGCTGGTCCAGGTGACTTGGCACCAATCCATCCCGGAATTCCCGATCGTATGGGTTGGCCTCGCCTACATGCCGATCCCAATCGGTGGCGCGCTTACGACTCTGCTCGTGATCGAGCGCTTTCTTACGCGAAAGTTCTTCTCGGAGCCCGATCCCGACACCGTCAGCCAGCTTCAAAGCGAATAGCGATCGGGTCGCGACATGGACATCGTCATCCTCATCGGCAGTTTCACGATCGTCTGTCTGCTGGGCATGCCGGTCGCCTACGCGCTCGGCCTGGCTGCCATCCTCGCGGCACTCTGGGTCGGGATCCCGCTTGAAGCTGTGATGCTCAAAGTGTCGGGGGGCATGAGCGGCTTCTCGTTGCTGGCAATCCCATTCTTCATCCTCGCCGGTGCGATCATGGCGGTCGGCGGCATGGCCGAGCGTCTGGTCAATCTCGCCAAGGTGTTCGTGGGCTTCATTCGCGGCGGCATGGCGCTCGTGAATATTCTCGCATCCACGATGTTCGGCTGTATCTCCGGCTCATCGGTCGCCGACACGGCCGCGGTGGGCTCGGTGATGATCCCGCAGATGATCAAGAACGGTTATCCGCGCCTGTTCGCGGTCAATGTCACGATTTCCGGCTCGCTGCAGCCCCTTCTTGTGCCTCCGTCACACAACATGATCATCTATTCAGTCGCCGCCGGTGGCACGATTTCAGTCGCACATCTGTTCATGGGCGGCATCATTCCGGCGCTGTTGCTCGGCCTGTCCCTCATCATTCTCGTCCTCATCATCGCGCACCGAAACAACTTCCCGAAGGGAGAAGTCGTGCCGTTCCGTAAGGCGCTCAAGATCGCGCTGGATGCTGTTTGGGGCATGATCACGATCGCCATCATCCTCGGCGGAATTCTCTCCGGCGTATTCACGCCAACGGAGTCGGCGGCGGTCGCGGTCGTCTACGCTTTCCTAGTGACTATGTTTGTCTATCGCGACGTGAAATGGAGCCAACTGCCGGCCCTCATCGCGCGTGTCGTGCGCACGGTGGGCATGGTCATGATCATGATCGGTTTCTCGATTGCTTTCGGATACATGATGGCGATCATGCGAATTCCGGCGATGGCGACCGATTTCTTCATCTCCATCTCGAGCGATAAATATACGTTCCTGCTCTACATCAACATTCTTCTTCTGCTACTTGGCACCTTCATGGATCTGGCGCCAATGTTGCTGATCTGCACGCCTATCTTTCTGCCAGTGATAAAGACATTCGGAATCGACCCCGTACATTTCGGCATCATCATGATCCTCAATCTCGGCATCGGCCTGCTCACGCCGCCAGTAGGGCCAACCATGGTCGTGGGCTGCGCGATCGGAAAGGTGTCGATGGAGGCCGTCTCGAGGAGCATCCTCGTGTTCTACATTCCGATGCTGATCGTACTCTTTCTGGTCACCTACATTCCCGAGCTGTCGCTCTGGTTGCCGCGCCTTATATTGGACTGATGTTCGAGCGCGCGGCCCAAGCCACGCACCGGCATCGCCATGCTGAGCAAAGCGCAGGTTTTCGTTCAGCGGGCGGTCGCGCGCGTTTTCAGGCGCGAGATCGAGCCAGTTGGCTCTTTGTCGGGTTTGAGCGGCACGCCAGCTGGGGCGTTCGGAGGCAATGGCGAGGATGCCGCGTTGCGATTATCTGGTTCCGTTCTTGTCGCAGGGCCGGCTGCTGCACCGTTCGTGGTGGGCTTTGCCTCTGACTCCGCCCCTGGGCTGCTCCCCTCACCTGCGGCACCCGCCGGCGGTGCCGCAGGTGCCTCCGGGTAGCGCGCACTTAGGTCGCGAAGGAATGCGTCGAGCGTATCGACGCTCGCAACTTTCTTGGCAATATCCTGGAATTCTGCTCCGCTTGCTCCGATCGGCGCGGTCACAACTTCGAAGGCGCGGCGATCAGCGCCATCTGAGAATTTGGCTTCGTATTTTTCGCGGAGACGTGCAACCCCAATTGATTCTTCACTCAGGACGTAGCAAATCGCCGCGCGCAGGATATCCGAGCGTTCGGTATCATTAAGCGGCGCGAATTCACGCCAGCGATTGCCGTAAAGCAGCTCAATCTGCTCGCCCGCGTCGCGCCAACGGCGCGCGGCCCACAGGATATCGGACCGAAGGCGCATCGCTTCGCGGCTGTTGATATTCGTGATCAGTTCCAGCGCCAGCTCGTGCCGCCCGAGATTTGACATGGCACGTGCTTCAACTAGCAGCCGCTGATCGCGCAGATCGTTGGAAAGGTCTACGGCTCGGGTTTTCTGCAACGTGGAAAGCGCACGATCCGGCTTGCGATTCATAAGATAGACAACCGCCAACCGCGTTGCGACCTGGGCGCGCGCGCCACCTTGCAGCCGGTGATCAACCTGGTGCTGGAGCAACTCGGCCGCCTGGTCGAGTAGATCGACCGAAACCAGCCGGTCCGCAAGCCTGCGGATCATTTCGTCGCCACGACGGCCGATCGGCGTGAGCTCACGAAAATCGTAGAACAGGCCAAGAGCTTCGATCGGCGGCAACGCCTCGCCCTTTCCGCCCAGGAAAAGGCTTTCAAACGTGGCAGCGGCCTCGTCCTGGATCTTGCGTGTCAGGTCCGAGTTGGGATGCGCAAGCAGGGCCGTGCGCATGACGTGGAAAGCGTCGCGGTACCGACTTTCTTCCGTATAGAGATGCGCAAGCAGCTTGAGGCCTTCGGTTTCCGTTTCATCCCCGCGCCACACCGTTGTCAGTGTCTCGAGGTCATTGATCACGTCCTTGCGGCTCATTCCGCCAGTCGCAAATGTGAGCGCGATCTCCCGTAACCGCCCCTGCGCCGCCGCGCGGCGATTGTTCGATGTCGCTGCTGCGCGATAGCTCGAGAGTGCGTCCTCGTTACGTCCCAGGCCTTCATACAGGCGGCCGATTAGTACGTTGACGGTCGGCTCCAGCATGGGGGTAACGCCGACGGTCTCTATTTCGTTGGCCACCCTGGTGGCGCTGTTGAAGTCGCGCACTTCAATGGCCGAGCGTAGCGCTTCCTTCATCGCCATGCGCTGAAGTTCGATCGGCAGCGCACCGATGGCAGCACTGACGGTTTTGAAGATCTTCTGCGCGTCAGCCCACCTCCCCTGACGAGCTAGAGCGATCGCACGCCAGACCGGCGCATCCTGCTGATTTCCCACCTGCGGCTTGGCCAAAACCTTGAGCGCTTCCTCGGGCCGGTCGAGCATCACGTCGGCGACAGCCGTGAGCACGCTGCCGGTCACATCGTCCGAACGCTGGTCCGAGAGCGCTACGTCGAGGACAGCCTTGGCTTCAGGAGCCATGTCCTTTGCAAGGTAGAAGCGCGCAAGATTGAGCCGGGCATGCCGGCGTTTCGACACTGGCGCCGCAGCGGCAAGCCGGATCAGTTCGGCCTGCCGCGCGTTGAACGGCGCATCGCGGTCGTAGCCCCACAATTGGGTGTCGAACGTGTAAGCCCGGAAATTGGTCGCGAGCGGCTGCTGGCCGAGCGCGGTCGCCGACAAGGACAGTCCAGCCGGCCGGCTAATGCTGACTTTGTCGGCTCCGAGTTCTGCGGTGATGTCGTCGGCAAGGGGTTGCACCACCACGCCATGAGTTGACGGCAAGGCGCGTAGTTCAACGAAGTCCTGCGCCTTGAGGAAGCCCCGCGATGGCCCAAGCGCAGTTACGATGAACAGCCGGTCGCCGATGTCCGGATCCGTCACATCATGGATGGCGCGCGGATCGTCGAACGGAATGGCGAGGCTTGCACGATTCTTGCCGACGATGCTGCGCGCGACGGTCAGCGGCTTGGTCGACGCTGTCACCGTGTCGGCAATCGTGACGATCCATGTCGGCCCGTCAGCGACAATACTGCTCATCCTCGGCCGGGTGAGCTTGAAGCGAATTGTGGCGGCCCCGTCTTTTGCCCGCTCGAACAGCACCTCGCGCACGCCATTGTCGTTGTCGGCCTGAATCGCGGCCAGATCGATTTGCGTTGGCGTGTCGAACACCAGCCACAATGTATCCGCGCGCTGAAAAACCGCTGCGGGCGTCGCCACCGCGAACGGAAACTCGATGCGCATGGTCTCGCCGGACTGCTGTACGCCGGCGACAACGACGGCATTCGGATTAGGGGGCGGCCGTTCGGCATCTGCAGTCGGAGCGCGCTGAGACGGCCTTGCCATTTCCACGGGCGAGGCAGGCGCAGGTGCCGGCGCGGCGGCATCGGCAGACCGGGCGGGCTCAGGCGAAGCTGCCGCAGGGACGCTGGTCGGAGCCGCGGGCGGTGACGGTGCGGGGCCCGCAGCGTCGGCATCAGATGACGCATTGGCTTCGGTGCGCGGTGCCAGGGCTTGCGCCTCCTTGGGCGGCGCCGGATTCTCGGCAGGCTTTGGCTGCTCGTTCGCAGTTTGCGGAGCCTGCGCAGGCTTTGTCTCGGCAGGCGGAGCCGCGACAGGCGCCGGCGGCTTCGGTTCGGCCGGCGGAGTTGCATCTTTCGCAGGCGCCGTTTGCGGGGGCGCGATCGCAGGTGAGCCTTCCGCCACGACCGGCTGCTTTGCGCTGCCCTCCGTTGGCTTGGGTTTGGCCGCGCCATCGAGTCCAATGTCGACAATGATGCTACGGTCCTCGCGGAAGGTCCGCACCTGCGGCGTCCCATTGAGCGTGAAGACCACGGCAACAGTGTCGAAATCGGCCTCGGACTCGACTGACTTCAATGTCGGAGGCAGCGACGCCTTGGCGTCGGCGAGATCCCAGTTGACCTGTTGATCAAAATTGAGCGTGACCCTCCCGTCGGCACGCTCGGGCACGACATTGACGGTGCCGGGCATCGTGAAAATATAGCGAATGAACGTGGGCTGGGCCGCAACCTTGACGCGGACCAGCGGGGGCTTCTTTTGCTTGTCGGCAATTTTCTGCTGGTGCAGCTGGCTTTCGGCCTCGCGCGCGCGGCGCACAAGCTCGTCGATCACCTCCTGCGGCAGACCTGGCGTCGGGCTATTCCAATTGTCCGGCAACAGATCGACGTAGAGTCGTTCGGCGGCCGCGATGCTGTTGACTTTGACTTTGTGCGCCAACGCAATCCGGATCGCGCCGCCATCGGGGTCGCGGCGCGCAACACTTACAAATCCGGAAGCGCCCGAGTTGAGCTTCTCGACAGCCACTGCGACCGGCTTCTTGAAGGTAATGACGAT
>DASSSM010000392.1:0-2141 GCA_035708425.1 Pseudolabrys sp. | reverse complement strand
ACCAGCAAGCCGAACTGGGTCTCATTGAGATTGAGATCGCGTTTTATCTGAATGCCGATAATGGCGAAGATCGTCCACACGGCGAAACAGACGGTGAAAGCGATAGTAGACATCCAAAGCGCGCGGCTTTGACCCGCAACGTCGGCCGGCTTGGTTGGCATGATGAGTTCCTGCTCGAGGTTTCTTCGACTTGGGGGACCCAATCGCATACCGCCCCCAGAGGCTTTGAGATTGATCAAAAAATGACGGTATTTGCCATTTTCATAAACATTTCCGTCCAGTAGACGAGGACAGCATTTCCACCGCGTAAAGTCATGGCTGCCATGCGTGGGTGCGGCACTATTTCACGCTCTTTTTAACGCACAAATTATGGGGCTTGTGATTCATAACGGTTAAACTTGCGCGTCCTGTGAACAGCTCTGCCCTGGAGCGTCAGGCCATGATCGTGATCAAGAATAAACATGTCGGCGAGGCGCTTCGCCGCGACGTCGTATTCGTCTGGCACGCCGTGATCGCGGTCGTCTTTATCGGCTTTGCGAGCCTGGCGGTCGCGGCCGCCCTGCTCGATATCCTGGCCTTCCGAAACTGATTCTAACGCACCGGGTACGGGTGCCCGACGCCGTTGAAGTCTTCGACAACGGCCTGCGCCCCGTCCGACCCGCACCGCGTGATGTAGCTCGGTCCAATCGGCGATTTGCCGTGGCCGCCGGGAATGTCGAGCACATAGGTCGGCTGACAGAGGCCGGATGCACGGCCGCGCAGCCTGCGCATCAGCTCCTGGCCGGCGGCAACGTCCGTGCGAAGGTGGCCGGTGCCGGGCGCCAGATCGCCGTGGTGCAGATAATACGGCTTGATCCGGCACTCGACCAAAGCACGCATCAACTCGTCCATCACGCCCGCCGTGTCGTTGACCCCGGCGAGCAGCACAGTCTGTGACAATAAGGGAATTCCGGCATCGGCAATGCGCGCACAGGCCTCGCGCGCCTGTGCGGTCAACTCGCGCGGATGATTGACGTGCACCGCGACATAAGTGGGCTTGCCCTTGATTTTGATGGCTCTCACCAGATCGGTCGTCACCCGGTCGGGCTCGGCGACCGGCATCTTGGTATGGATACGAACCACCTTGACGTGATCGATCGCTGCCAGGATTTTCATCACCGCGCGCAGCCGCCGCGGCGATAGAATGAGCGGATCGCCGCCGGTGAGAATAACCTCCCAGATTCGCCGATGAGCGCGGATGTAGTCGAGCGCAGCCGCCAGCGCAGCCGGCGACAGTCCGGCCGGCTTGTCGGGGCCGACCATCTCGCGGCGGAAGCAAAAACGGCAATAGACCGCGCAGATATGCGTCAGCTTGAGCAGCACGCGATCGGGATAGCGGTGCACGATGCCTTCAACCGGGCTGTGGGTCTCATCTCCGATCGGGTCGGAAAGCTCTTCCGGTTTGTGATCGAGCTCCGCCGCGTTTGGAATGAATTGACGCGCGATCGGATCGTCCGGATCATTTCTGTCGATCAGATCGGCCAATGACTCGGGCAAGGCCACAGCATAACGTGCGGTTACCTTTGCAACCGCCTGCTGGCGCTCGGACGGCACATAACCCTGCTCGCAAAGCTGCGCGGCGGTTCGTAGCGTCGTCATGATTCACCTGCCTTTTGTTGTCTCGACCGTGGGGGCCCAGATCACTTGCTCGATCCGCTGCGCGCCTGTTGCCAGCATCACCAGCCGGTCGAAGCCGAGTGCAATTCCGCTTGCGGGCGGCATGCCGGCCAAAGCCGCGAGAAAATCTTCATCGATCGGATAGCGCTCGCCATACAGTCCTTCTTTTTCCGTCATCGCCGCCTCAAAGCGAGCCCTCTGTTCCGCGGTTTCGCGCAGCTCGCCGAAGGCGTTGGCGAGCTCCACCCCGCAGGCATAGAGCTCGAAGCGCTCGGCGACCTTATCGCTCCCCGGCTTTGCCCGCGCCAGCGCCGCCAGCGGCAGCGGATACTCATATAATATAGTGGCGCGGCCGACCCCCAGATGGGGATCCACGCGCTCGACCAAAATGCGGCTGAAAATATCAGCCCAATTGTCATTGTCGGCTATGACGATCCCCGCCTTTGTCGCTTGCGCCGCAAGCGCTGCACGGTCGCCTTTCCGAT
>DASSSM010000391.1:0-4280 GCA_035708425.1 Pseudolabrys sp. | reverse complement strand
ACCTGGTTGATGGCGGCATGGCGCTTTAGGCCTTCACCTGCCCACTGCGTTGGGCCCGGCCTCACGTCGGGCTTGCTTTTCGGAGGGCGAAAGCGGGATGATTTGAATTGGACGGGTGTTCCGGCCTTCGCACGGCACTGAAAACAAAGAAGAATATGCGTAAGGCGGCCTTCGCCGCCTGGGAGGAATGAATGGCTTCGGTCGCGATCCGCGACGTAAGAAAGGCCTTCGGAGCGACGGCCGTCATCCATGGCGTCGACATTTCGATACGCGACGGCGAATTCGTCGTGCTTGTCGGACCTTCAGGCTGCGGCAAATCGACTTTGCTCCGAATGATCGCCGGCCTCGAAAACATCACCGGAGGTGAAATTCGAATCGGCGATCGCGTGGTCAATCGGCTGCCGCCGAAGGAACGCGACGTCGCGATGGTGTTTCAGAATTACGCGCTCTATCCGCACATGACGGTCGCCGACAACATGGCATTCTCCATGAAGTTGCGCGGCGCGCCGAAAGGCGAGATCGACGAGCGTGTCAACCGGGCGGCCGCGATCCTGGGTCTCTCGCAACTGCTGCAACGTTTTCCGCGCCAGCTGTCAGGCGGACAGCGTCAGCGTGTTGCGATGGGGCGCGCTATCGTCCGTGATCCGCAGGTCTTTCTTTTTGACGAGCCGCTCTCCAATCTCGACGCCAAGCTGCGCGTGCAGATGCGCACGGAAATCAAGGAACTGCATCAACGGCTGAAGACAACGACGATTTACGTCACGCACGACCAGATCGAAGCAATGACCATGGCCGACAAGATCGTCGTGATGCATGACGGCCGCGTCGAGCAAATCGGAGCGCCGCTCGACCTCTACGACCGCCCTGACAATCTGTTCGTTGCCGGCTTTATCGGTTCGCCGGCAATGAACATGCTCAAGGGCCGCATCAGCCTGAACGGAACGGCGGCATTCAAGGCGCCGGCCGGGATAACATTCGCGCTTAACAATGCGCCGTCCGGCAGCGATGAACGCCCTGCCATTTATGGCGTACGCC
Source organism: Pseudolabrys sp. (assembly GCA_035708425.1). GTDB lineage: Bacteria > Pseudomonadota > Alphaproteobacteria > Rhizobiales > Xanthobacteraceae > Pseudolabrys. Next base: position 3,245 of record DASSSM010000391.1, on the reverse strand, counting down.
CCGAGCATTTCTCCTTGTCCGACGATGGCGCCGAGGCCGTGATCCAGGTCGTCGAACCGACCGGATCGGAACTGCAGGTCGTCGCCAAAGTAGGCGAGAACGAGATCATCGCCGTTTTCCGCGAGCGGCATCAATTCAAGCCGGGCGACAAGATCCGGCTTAAGCCAGACCCGAGGCTCATTCACCTATTCGACGAGGCGACGGGTAAGCGTCTCGAAAACTGAGGAACGAAAGGGAGGCAGATCATGACTTATTTTACACGCCGCACGCTCGTCAAAGGCGGGACGGCGGCGGCCGCGGCCGGCGCGTTGACCGGCCCGGCATTGCTTGATTGGGCCAAAGCATGGGCACAGTCCGCCCAGTGGAAGCCGGAGAAAGGCGCGCAGCTGTCGATCCTGCGCTGGAAATATTTCGTGCAATCGGAAGACGACGCCTTCGTCGCCCTGATGGACTCCTTCACCAAGGCGACCGGCGTCAAGATCACGATCGCGCGCGAGTCGTATGAAGACGTGCAGCCGAAAGCCTCGGTCGCCGCCAACACGGGCGCGGGCCCGGACCTGTTCTGGGGTCTTTATTCGTTGCCGCACCTGTTCCCGCAGAAGTGCCTGGACGTCAGCGATGTCGCCGACTACCTCGGCAAGAAATACGGCGGCTGGGTGCCGACTGCGGTCACCTACGGCAAAGGCACCGGCAACAAGTGGATCGCAATTCCGGTTTGTTACGCCGGCAACCTGCTCAACTATCGTCTTGAAGCGTCCAAGAAGGCCGGATTCTCCAAATTCCCAACGACGACCGACGAATTCCTCGCCTACGCCAAGGCGATGAAGGCGCAGGGGACCCCGGGCGGCATGGCACTCGGCCACGCGTCCGGTGACGGTAACGCCTGGGTCTATTGGTGTCTGTGGGCATTCGGCGGCAACGTCGTCGACAAAAGCGACAAGGTCATCATCAGCTCGCCGGAAACCGAAAAGGCGCTCAACTACGCCAAGGCGCTGTATGAGAACTACGTGCCCGGCACGGCATCATGGAACGATTCGTTCAATAACAAGGCGTTCCTGGGCGGCGAAATCCATTGGACCAATAACGGCATCTCCATCTACGTCGCGGCACAGAACGATGCGAGCAAGAAGCAGATCGCCGAGGATATGGATCACGCTCTCTACCCGGTGGGGCCGGTCGGCAAGCCGACCGAATTCCACCTGCTGTTCCCGCTGATGGCGATGACCTACACCAAGTATCCACAGGCCTGTAAGGCGCTGATGGCCTATATGCTCGAAGCCGATCAGTTCAACAAATGGCTGACGGCATCGAGGGGCTATCTGACGCACTGCCTCAATGCCTATGATTCAAATCCGGTGTGGACCGCCGACAAGAAGACAACGCCGTTCCGCGATGTCGCCAAGCGCACCTTGACCGCGGGCGGACTCGGCTCGGTCGGTGAAAAGGCCGCAAGCGCGATTGCCGATTTCGTCGTGCTCGACATGTTCGCAGCGGTGTGCACCGGGCGCGAAGATCCAAAAGGCGCGATCAAGATCGCCGATCGTCAGCTGCGGCGGATCTATCGGTGAGCACCTCGCGGTCGCTCGCGGCCGCTGGAGAAAAACGTCATGGCCGGGATAGACCGGCCATGACAATTACAACGAGTGGATAAATGGCCGACATCGCGCTGAAATCGTCGGGCAGAACCGCGCCTCGCGAAGCGACCGCGTGGGACCGGCTCAAGACCAACAACAATTGGCTCAGCATCTGGTTCATGCTGCCTGCGGCAGCATTCCTGATCCTGTTTCTCGCCTATCCGCTCGGTCTCGGCGTCTGGCTGTCCTTCACCGACGCCAAGATTGGCCGAGGCGGTGAATTCATCGGCATCGAGAACTATGAGTGGCTCTGGGACGACAGCATCTTCTGGCTATCGGTATTCAATACGCTGCTCTACACAATCGTTGCCAGCGCCGTTAAGTTCGCGGTCGGTCTCTATCTGGCACTCCTGCTGAACGAAAATCTGCCGTTCAAGGCGATCCTGCGTGCGGTCGTGCTCATTCCGTTCATCGTGCCGACCGTGCTTTCGGCAATCGCCTTCTGGTGGATCTACGACAGCCAGTTCTCGATCGTGTCATGGACGTTGCGCCATCTCGGCCTGATTTCGTCCAATGTCGATTTCCTCGGCGACGTCTGGAACGCGCGATGGTCGGTGATCTTCGCCAATATCTGGCGCGGCGTGCCATTCGTCGCCATTACGCTGCTGGCCGGACTGCAGACGGTTTCACCGTCGCTTTATGAGGCCGCGACCATCGATGGCGCCAGCAACTGGCAGCGATTTCGGTACATCACCTATCCGCTGCTCACGCCGATCATAGCCGTTGTGATGACATTTTCGGTGCTGTTCACCTTTACCGATTTCCAGCTGATCTGGGTGCTCACGCGCGGCGGGCCGGTCAACGCGACGCAACTGATGGCAACGCTGTCCTATCAGCGCGCCATCGTCGCAGGCCAGCTTGGCGAGGGAGCCGCGATCTCGACGGCGATGATCCCGTTTTTGCTGGCAGCAATTCTGATCTCGTGGTTCGGCTTGCAGCGGCGGAAGTGGCAACAGGGCGAGAGCAATGACTGACGCGCTTGCCAACAAGGCATCTGACCCGCGGGCGGTGCTTACAGCGACGGCCGACCACAGCGAGGGCATGAGCTACCTGCAAACGCTGCCCCGGCGGCTGGTGACGCTCTATCTGCCGCTTTCGATCATCCTCCTGATTCTGTTGTTTCCGTTCTACTGGATGGCGCTCACCTCCATAAAGCCGGACGACCAGCTTTTGGACATGGACAGGGTCAATCCGTTCTGGACGACCGCGCCGACGCTGAAGCACTTTTACAATCTGCTGTTCCAGACCAGCTATCCGCTGTGGCTGTGGAACACGATGTTCGTCGCCATTGGGGCGACGATCCTGTCGATCATCGCCAGCGTGCTCGCCGCCTATGCCATCGTGCGCCTGCGTTATCGCGGGGCTGCCTGGGTCGGCGGCGCAATTTTCCTGGCTTACCTGGTGCCGCCGTCGATCCTGTTCATTCCGTTGTCGACTGTTGTCTTCCAATATGGCCTGTTCGACACGCCGTTCGCCCTGATCCTCACTTATCCGACCATCCTGATCCCATTCTCCACCTGGCTGCTGATGGGTTATTTCAAGACCATCCCGTTCGAGCTCGAGGAGTGCGCGCTCATCGACGGCGCCAGCCGCTGGCAGATCCTGATGAGG
>DASSSM010000390.1:0-2945 GCA_035708425.1 Pseudolabrys sp. | reverse complement strand
TGCGATACGCGGCTGCCACGCGTGAGCACTGCATCGTAGGCGCCAAGCCGCATGGTGCCGCCGAGATCGCCGCTTGCGCTCCGCTTCTGCAATTCGTTACCCTTGAGCCACTCCGTCATCAGGCCGACGACAGGCTCGGTTGTCGCGCCGAACTCTGTCGAGTTGGCATTCTCGATACCGCACAGATTGCGTGCAGCCTCGAGCACCGCCATCTGCATTCCAAAGCAAATGCCGAAATACGGTACGTGGCGCTCGCGGGCGAATTGCGCCGCCCGGATTTTTCCTTCCGCGCCGCGCTGACCGAATCCACCCGGGACCAGAATACCGTTAACGTGCTCGAGAAGCGGCGCCGCATCCTCGCTTTCGAAAACCTCCGACTCGATCCAGTCGAGATTGACTTTCACCTTGTTGGCAATTCCGCCATGGGAGAGCGCTTCGATCAGCGACTTGTAGGCGTCCTTCATTCCCGTGTATTTGCCGACAATGGCGATGGTAACGTCACCCTCGGGGTTGCGGATGCGCTCGTTGATCAGGCGCCAGCGCTCAAGATCTGGTGACTGGCGCGGCTCAATACCGAACGCGGCCAGCACCTCAGCATCGAGCCCCTCGGCCGAATAGGCTTCCGGTACCGCATAGATATTGTCGACGTCACGCGCCTCAATAACTGCGCTTTCCCGAACGTTACAAAACAGCGCGAGCTTCCTCCGCTCGCTTTCCGGGATCGGCCGGTCGGTCCGGCACAGCAAGATATCCGGCTGAATACCGATCGAGCGCAATTCCTTGACCGAGTGCTGGGTGGGCTTGGTCTTGAGTTCACCCGCACTCGGGATGAACGGCATCAAAGTGAGATGGATGTAGATTGCATGATTGCGGGGCAGATCGTTTCCGAGCTGGCGGATCGCCTCGAAATACGGCAGGCCTTCGATGTCGCCAACCGTGCCGCCGATTTCGCAGAGCACGAAGTCAAAACCATCGTTACCTTCACGGATGAAATCCTTGATGGCATTGGTGACGTGCGGAATGACCTGGATCGTTGCACCGAGGTAATCGCCGCGCCGCTCGCGCGTAAGAATGTCCTGGTAGATACGGCCGGTCGTAATGTTGTCTTGGCGCGTGGCCGGGCGGCCGGTGAAGCGCTCATAGTGGCCGAGGTCGAGGTCGGTTTCTGCGCCGTCGTCGGTCACGAAGACTTCGCCATGCTGGTAGGGCGACATCGTGCCTGGATCGACGTTGAGGTAGGGATCGAGTTTGCGCAGGCGGACTTTGTAGCCACGTGCCTGCAAGAGCGCGCCTAGCGCCGCAGAAGCAAGGCCCTTGCCCAGTGATGAGACCACGCCGCCGGTGATGAAAATGTACCGCGCCATGGGACCTAACCTTTAACCCCCGCGAATCGATTCGACGAGCGCGAATTGCTCAAATCCGCTCTGCATCTGTGCGTAGCTGAATAACTAATCAGCTTTGCTGGGACTTGCGACACGATTTGCATGCTTTCCTCAAACTTGCCCCAACTTTTCTCGCTTACTATTGATCCAAAAGTTGAAGGGGCCGGATTTCCCGGCCCCTTGGTTGTGATTTCACTTTGACTGCGGCACCTGCGGCCCCGATGGAGCTGCCGGTGTCGCCGGCGCAGCCGGCGGCGGGCCACCTTGCAGCTGGTTGAGTAAGCCGCCGCCGCTGCCACCAAGTGGCGGCGGCGCGCCCGGCGCAGCCGGCGCGCTCTGGCCACCCTCCAAGATGGAGGTTGGCTTGTGGCCGACGCCTGCAAGAATTGAAAGCAACAGACTGGTCAAGAAGAACAAACCTGCCAGGATCGCCGTCGCGCGCGTGAGCACGTTCGCGGTGCCGCGGCTGGTCATAAAACCGCCGGTCGAGCCAATACCAAGGCCGCCGCCTTCCGAGCGCTGCAGCAGCACCACGCCGATCATGGCGAGAACAAGCATCAGGTGGATGACGATAATGACGTGTTGCATCAGTCCAAAATCCGTCCAAACCGAACCAATCCGGACTTCTCGCCCGGCGGCGCCATCCGGCTATATAGGAATTCGCCGGGGTCTCTACACGATCATCCGGCGTTTTTCCACCCCGGCCCCTGCTAGCGGTAAATCGCCGCAATCCCGAGAAAATCAGCCGCATTCAGGCTTGCCCCGCCCACCAGGGCTCCGTTCACGTTCAGGACCGTCAAGAGCTGCTTGGCATTGTCAGGCTTGACCGAACCGCCGTAGAGAATCCGTACGCTTCCCGCCTGCGAGGCAAGGCGATCGTTCAGCCGGTCACGAATGAACGCGTGGACCTCGGCCACGTCCCCCGCTGACGGAATGAGGCCAGTTCCGATCGCCCAAACGGGTTCGTATGCAATGACCAGATTGGCCGCGGTAGCTCCATCGGGCAGCGACCCGTCGAGCTGACGACCGACAATCTGCAAAGTCTTACTGGCTTCGCGCTCATTGCGTTGTTCCCCGACACAGACAATGGCGGTCAACCCGGCTCGCCAGGCCGCCTGCGTTTTGGCCCGGACCTGTGCATCCGTCTCGTGATGGTCGGCGCGCCGCTCGGAATGGCCGACGATGACCGCGCGCGCTCCGGCATCGGCGAGCATCTTCGCGGAAATGTCGCCGGTGTGGGCGCCCGACGGCTCGGCGTGACAGTCTTGTGCGCCAATGAGCACCGGCGAGCCGCGCGCGGCGCCGGCAAATGGTGCTATCAAGGTCGCCGGCGGACAAACCATGAGTTCCGCTTTGCCGGCAAGATCTCTCGAGCCGGAGATGATCCTGGCCAACTCGGATTCCGAGGCCATCAGCCCGTTCATCTTCCAATTGCCCGCGACCAGCGGGCGGCGTGTTCGCAAAGCCATGATGCGCAAAGCCCTGGGCGGAGCGGCCGGTCAGGCGAAAGCAGAGGCGCCGGCGGGCGGCGTGCCGCTGCTCACGCGGTGAATGAAGTCGGGC
>DASSSM010000389.1:0-4164 GCA_035708425.1 Pseudolabrys sp. | reverse complement strand
GCGCAACAGCGCCCGTACCTGGCTGCGCAGCAGGCCGGGACGATCGAGCCCGAGCCGGATGGCGCGCCAGCCCAGCGCCGGATTTTCCTCTTCGATATTGCGCAGGTAAGGCAGCACCTTGTCGCCGCCGATGTCGAGCGTCCGGAAGGTCACCGGTTTTTTCCCGGCGGCCTCGAGCACCGATCGGTAAAGCGAGAGCTGTTCGCCCGTCCGCGGCAGCGTATCCGCAACCATGAACTGTAGTTCTGTGCGGAACAGGCCGATGCCGGCCGCGCCGGTATCCTCGATATGCGGAAGGTCGATCGCGAGCCCCGCATTGATCATCAATTGGACCTTCTGGCCGTCTTTGGTTACGCACGGCCGATCGCGCAGCGCTCGGTATTGCGCCTGGCGCCGCGCGCGCAACTTGACGCGCTCGCCGTACGATGCCTGCACGTCTTGCGGCGGACGCATGTGAATGTGCCCGGTCGAACCGTCGACGATGATGGCATCGCCGGATTCGACAAGGCCGGTCGCGTTCTCGATCTCGCCGACGGTGGGAATGCCGAGCGCACGCGCGACGATCGAGACGTGCGATGTCGGGCCGCCTTCCTCCAGCACCAGCCCGCGCAGCCTTTTGCGGTCATAGTCGAGCAGTGCCGCCGGGCCCATCGACCGTGCCACGACGATGGCGTTTTCCGGCATCTGCTCCTTGGTTGGCGCATGATCCTGACCCATCAAGACGCGCATCAGCCGGTTGGCGAGGTCGTCGAGGTCGTGCAGGCGGTCGCGCAGATAGTGATCCGAGGCGCGCAGCATCCGGGCGCGCGTATCCGACTGCACGCGCTCGACGCTCGCCTCGGCGGTAAGGCCGGTCATTACGGCCTCGCGGATCTTGTGCAGCCAGCCCTGGTCGTATGAAAACATCCGATAGGCTTCGAGCACGTCGCGGTGCTCGCCGCCGTCGGCAACGTCGCGGTGCTCGACCAGCCGGTCGAGGTCGGCGCGCAAGGTCGCAATAGCGGCGTCGAGCCGTTTGAGTTCGTGCTGTACGTCGTCGGCAATTACACTGGTGATGACAACGCGCGGCTCGTGCAGCACGACGTGACCCAGCGCGATGCCGTCCGACAGCGACGTGCCAATGAAATGCATCGAATGGCGGGCGGCGGGCTCGGCGCCGGGACGGGCGAGGGACGACAGCTCGCCCGATGCGATCATTTCGGCGAGCACCATCGCCGTCGTCTGCAGCGCTTCTTCTTCTTCTTCGGTGTAGGTACGCCGCGCGCGGTTCTGCACGACCAACACGCCGAGCGTGTTGCCGGCGCGCAGGATCGGCACGCCGAGGAACGAGTGATAGATTTCTTCGCCGGTTTCCGGGCGATAAGAGAAGGCCGGATGGGCCTGCGCGTCCGAGAGATTTATCGGGTTGGCTTCACCGGCGACCAGGCCGACCAGGCCTTCGTCCGCCTTCAGGACGGTCTGGTGGACGGCTTCGCGCTTGAGGCCTTCGGTGGCGTATAGCTCAAGCGTTCCGTCTACGCGTAGAACGTAGACAGAGCAGACTTCCGCCACCATGTTGGCGGCGATCAGCACCACCACCTTGTCGAGACGGTCCTGCGCGCTGACCGGCTCCGCCATCACTTCGCGAAGCCTGCGCAACAGCACGCGCGGACCGCCCAGCGCGCCACGCATTATTGAGGTCCTTCAGCCGCGGCCTGGGCCGCAGTCCCATCTACGGCCTAATCATGTACGAATAGCGACCGCCGGCTCCGGATTCCGCGGCCGCTTATGCGTCAGGCTATAGCCAATGGCCCATGCAAGGGGCAAGCCAAAGTCCCGCGCAACCTGGGCTCTTTCCGAAGGCGGCCCGAAGGGGCTCGGTCATGGCCTATCAAGCCCGTAGAGCGTGTGCAGGGTGCGGACCGCAAGATCGGTCTGGGCGGCCTTGATCAGGACGGAGAATTTTATCTCCGAGGTGGTGATGGCGAGGATATTGATCTTCTGGCCGGACAAGGCCTTGAAGGCCTTGGCGGCGACGCCGGCATGGCTGCGCATGCCGATGCCAATGACGGAAACCTTGGCGACATCGGTCGCCCCGTCCAGCCGCTCGTAGCCGATCGCGCCCTTGGCCTTGTCGAGGGTCATTCGCGCGCGCTCATAGTCCGCGGATGGAACCGTGAAGGTGAGGTCGGTGGTCGCGCCGTCTCCCGAGACGTTCTGCACGATCATATCCACGTTGATGTTGTTGTCGGCGAGCGGGCCGAAGATCGCGGCCGCGACGCCGGGCTTGTCCTGCACCCTGCGGATCGAGATCTGAGCCTCGTCCTTGGAGAAGGCGATGCCGGTGACGACTTGCTGTTCCACGATGTCTCCTTCGTCGCAAATGAGTGTGCCGGCGGGCGGCTTCTTGGGATCGATGTCCTCGGGCTTATCGAAACTCGAGCGCACGAAGATGCGCACATTATGCACCATGCCGAGCTCGACCGAACGCACCTGCATGACCTTGGCGCCGAGGGAGGCGAACTCGAGCATCTCTTCGTAGGCAATCTTGTCCATACGGTGCGCTTGCGGCACCACGCGCGGATCCGTCGTGTAGACGCCGTCGACGTCCGTGTAGATATCGCAGCGTTCGGCTCCGATCGCAGCAGCGATCGCGACCGCCGATGTGTCGGATCCGCCGCGGCCCAGCGTCGTGACACGGCCCGTATCGCTATGCATGCCCTGGAATCCGGCAATGACGGCGACCTGGCCGTGTTCCTTGAAGCGCTTGATCAGCTCGGCGCCGTTCACCTCCATGATGCGCGCGGAGGCATGTGCGTTATCGGTCAAAATCGGCAGCTGCCAGCCTTGCCAAGACCGCGCGTTGACGCCCATGCCTTCGAGGACAAGCGCGAGCAAGCCGGCGGTGACCTGCTCGCCGGTTGCGACCACCGCGTCGTACTCGCGTGCGTCGTGCAGCATGGCAGCTTGCCGGCACCATTCAACCAGCTGATTGGTCACACCGGCCATGGCGGACACCACGACGGCCACATTGTAGCCGGCGTCGACCTCGCGCTTGACGTGGCGCGCCACATTGCGGATGCGGTCGAGATCGGCGACCGACGTTCCGCCGAATTTCATCACTAGCCGAGCCATGACATTCCCGGGCGCGCCGAAAGGCGCTAACAAGCGGCCGGCACGAAGCCCGCGCGCCGGCCTGAAAAGGCGCGTATACATACCGGCGGGGTCGCCGCGCTGCAACAACAGCCGACGGCCAAATAATGAGATCATCTGCATGGTTACCAGAAAAGCCCTTATGTCCAGCGTCGATGCCGCAGAGGTCGAGCGGTTTTCGCGCCATGCCACCGACTGGTGGAATCCGCGCGGGCCCATGGCGGCGTTGCACAAGTTCAACCCGGTCCGGCTCGCGTATATCCGGGATCAGGCAGCGGCCCGCTTCGGCCACGATCCCAAAAAGCTCGACTGCCTGAAAGGCCTTCGGATGCTGGATATCGGCTGCGGAGGCGGCATCCTGTCGGAACCGCTCGCGCGGCTGGGTGCGGCGATGGTCGGCGCCGATCCTTCGGAAGACAACAGTGCCGCGGCAAAGGTTCATGCAAGCGAGGCGGGTGTTGCGGTCGATTACCGTGCAACGACGGCGGAAGACCTGTCCGCCGCCAATGAGCGCTTCGATGTGGTGCTGGCTATGGAAGTCGTCGAGCACGTGGCCGACGTCGATGCTTTCGTCGGGGCCTGCGCGGCGATGGTAAAGCCCGGCGGCCTGATGATCGCCGCAACGCTCAACCGGACACTGAAGAGCTTTGCGCTCGCAATCGTCGGCGCCGAATACGTGCTGCGCTGGCTGCCGCGCGGCACGCATCAATGGGACAAGTTCGTCAAGCCCGAAGAGCTGGAGAGCGCAATTGAGCGCAATGATCTTCAGGTGATCGGCGAACGTGGCGTGATCTACAATCCGCTTGCCGACCGCTGGCAGCTGTCGTCGGACATGGATGTTAACTACATGTTGGTGGCACAGCGCCCGAAGCAAAATGGAGAAGCCGCATGATTCTTGAACTGGTCGAGTTCAATTCGCCGAAAGGCTGGAGCCGCCGGCAGGTTGCCGAAGAGGCACGCAACGTCATTCCGAAGTGGCGGGCGAACAAGGAATTGTTTCGCAAGCATTTTCTGCTCGAGCTCAACGGTAAG
>DASSSM010000388.1:0-2966 GCA_035708425.1 Pseudolabrys sp. | reverse complement strand
ATCGTCTCGCGGTCGAGCGCCGGCCAGGAGTCCGGGACATAGAGTCCGCCATCGCGAGCGAGACCCGCGAGCATCACCTCGACAAAATCAAGCGGGGCGGCCTCGCCCCGTGTTGAGACGTAACGCATTGATTTCGCTTTGTTTTAGGGGCCGACCGCGCCCCTGCGCTCGATCGCACAGTACCCGCGGGCAGCCTTTTTCACAAGAAATGCTCAATAGCGCCCAAAGAGCCGGCGCGCGAGCCACGCCACGTAGACACCGGCAAGCGCAAGCGCGAGGCCGAACCAGGTAATTGCATATTCAAGATGGTTGTCTTGCAGATGAACTTCGAGCTTGCCCGGCTTCGGCGTCCCACCCTGCGGAACAGGCGACTCCTGATCGATATAGAACGGTGCCGCAGTCAGCCATTTTTTCGATGCGGCGATCGCATCGGAATCGCGCAGGTACCAGACATTGTCCTTGGGATCGTCAGGCGGCGTGAACGATGTACGTTTTTCCGGCCATCGAATGACTCCGACGATATCCACACTGCCGTGCGGCGCCCCTTCCGGCCGCGTTGCCGGATCCTTACGGTCGATCGGGATGAACCCGCGATTGACCAAAACGATGCTGCCCCCGGCAAGCTGCGCCGGGGTAAAGACCCAATAGCCTGGCCCCTTCACATCACGACGCAGAGGCGAGCCAGCCGTGTAAACCAGCGCCTCTTCACCGTCGAGAAATTCGGCGGGAAATGTGACGCGGCGAAATTCCGCTTCGCTCTCCTTCAGCATCCGCCAGCTGTCGCGGGGCGGCAGATCGCCCGGCGCCGCCGCAAGCCGCGAGTTCAATTTTGCGATCAGGTTCTCCTTCCAGACTTTGCGATCGAGTTGCCACATGCCGAGCCCGCACAGTATTGCGACACCGGCGAGCGCGAACATGGTTGCGTCGAGCACGGTAGCGCGGCGCTTGCGCTTGCGCTTGAGCTCTTTCCTCACGCATCACCTCGCGGCTCGAGACGCCCCTCGGCGGCCTTATGATGATACTGCAGCGCGATCAACAGACCTTTGAGCAGACGCAGCGGCGCAAGCGTCACAATCAGAATCAACGGAAGCCATAGCAGTGCGTGCAGCCAATATGGCGGCTGAAAGAGCACTTCGGTGATCAGCGCGGCGAAAACGACGATGGCACCGCCGATCAGAATGACGAACACCGCGGGCCCGTCGCCGGCGTCTGCGAAGCTGTAGTCAAGGCTGCAGCGCTCACAGGCCGGACGCAGCGCCAGGAAGCCCTGAAACAAGTGCCCCTCACCGCAACGCGGGCAACGCCCGCGCAGGCCGCGGCCGATCGGCAAATTCCCCGGCGATGCTTGATTGGTCATGGCGCTATAAAGCCATCAAAACAAAAGGGCGGCGTGATGACGCCGCCCTTTTAAGGAAATATCCGCTTTGCTCACTCCGGATGCGGCGCACCGGAGCCCCACACATATATGCAGGCGAACAGGAACAGCCATACCACGTCGACGAAGTGCCAGTACCAGGCGGCAAACTCGAAGCCGAGATGTTGTTTCGGCGTGAAGTGGCCGGCCAAGGCGCGTAGCAGACAGACGATCAGGAAGATCGAGCCGATGATCACATGCGCGCCGTGGAAACCCGTCGCCATGAAGAACGTGGCGCCGTAGATATTGCCGCTGAATTGGAAGTGCGCGTGCGAATACTCGTAGGCCTGCACACAGGTGAAGGTGAGGCCAAGCAGGATGGTGAGGATCAGGCCCCATTTCAGGCCCTGCCGGTCGTCTTCCAGGAGCGCGTGATGCGCCCAGGTCACTGTCGTGCCCGAAGTGAGCAGGATGAGCGTATTGAGCAAAGGCAGGTGCCAGGGATCGAAGGTCTCGATTCCCTTCGGCGGCCACACGCCGCCGGTGACCGCGAGCCGGCCGACCTCATGCGCCTCGCCGGGAAACAGCGCGGTGTTGAAGTAGGCCCAGAACCAGGCAACGAAGAACATCACCTCCGAAGCGATGAACAGGATCATGCCGTAGCGGTGCGAGATCTGAACGACCCGCGTGTGGAAGCCGTCGTACTGCGCCTCGCGAATCACATCGCGCCACCAGGCCACGAAGGTGTAGAGCACGCCGAGCACGCCGACGCCGAACACCAGCGGCGCGGCCGCATACATGTGGTGCATCCAGCTGATCGCGCCGACGGCGAGAATAAAAACAGACACCGAACCAACCGCCGGCCATGGGCTCGGATCGACCAGATGGTAGTCGTGATGGGGCTTGGCGTGGGCGTCGGCCATCGTCCTCGTCTCCGTTTATAGTTGGCGCATGATCTTATCCGAAAACCGGTCTCCACTTTTCGGGATCATGCGCGTTATAACTTGCTCGAATTCGGTGCGGGCGTTTCAGCCACCGGGCGCTCCTGATCGCGTGTCCGGTAGAAAGTGTATGACAGAGTGATCGTATTGAGGTCGTTCTGGTCGCGATCCTTCACGATTGCCGGATCCACATAGAAGACGACCGTCATCTCGCGCGTTTCGCCCGGCTTCATGCGCTGCTCGGTGAAGCAGAAGCAGTTGATCTTGCTGAAATAGGCGCCAACCGTCGGCGGTGAGACATTGTATGAAGCCTGCCCGACGATTTCGCGCGCCGCCTCGTTGACGACCTTGTAGTTGACGGTCGCCACCTCGCCGATCCGCACCTTGATCTCGTTCTGCTCGGGCTGGAATTTCCAGGGCAATCCGGGGGTGACGTTCGAGTCGAACCGGATCGTAATGGTCCGCCCAAGAACCTGTTCGGGCGCCTTTTCGGAAACCTGCGTTGTGCCACCGAATCCGGTCGTCTTGCAGAACCAGTTGTAGAACGGCACCGCGGCATAGGCGGCGCCCACCATGCTCACCACAACCGCGGCACAGCAGGCCGCGACCAGCGTATCGCGCCGCAGCGGCTTTCGGTCGGATTGGTGCGCGGGTCCAGCCATTGTTTCACT
>DASSSM010000387.1:0-6126 GCA_035708425.1 Pseudolabrys sp. | reverse complement strand
CAAGCAGCTTCGCGATCGTCGAGCGCGCATTGAGGTAGCGGCGCCGTTCCTCGGTATCGCCGAGCGTGACCAGCACCTGGCCGGCGGTGAGTGAATGGGCGCCAAGCGCCTCCGACCATGCGCGTGCAAGCGCAATCTGTCCGACTGCGGCCGCGGCCTGGCTGTCCTCGAGCTTGAGCGCGCCCGGCGGCAATTTCAAAACGGCGCGACCGAGCGCGATGGCACCGGACGACACGACGAGCACATCGCATTTCTGGCGGTGCAGGCCGGCGACGTCGGCGGCAAGCGACGCGAGCCAATCGCGCTTGAGCCCGCCGGCGGAGGAATCCACCAGCAACGAAGAGCCGACCTTCACCACGATGCGGCGGAAGTCCTTGAGCAGCGGCGTTTTCGACATGGCTCCGGCAACACCGTCATTTAGCGCGCCGGTTGTCTAGCACGTCGAAAATAGCCCGTCAGGGTCGAGTCGTTGTCGGATCAATCGAATCCGGCAACCTTATGCTTTCCCGGTTAATGCCAGTTTCACCCGCTCCGGCGTGAAAGGGACGGTCCGCAGGCGCGCGCCGGTCGCGTTGTGAACGGCATTGCCAAGTGCCGCGCCGACCGCCGCACAAGCGGCCTCGCCGGCACCAAGCGGTTTTTCGGTCGGACGGTCGATCAACTCAATGTCAATCTTCGGCACGCCGGAGAACCGCAGGATTGGGTAGCTCGCCCAGTCCACGCTGAGGACGCGCGAGCGGTCGAACATGACCTCTTCCATCAACACGCGGCTGATCGTCTGCAGGATGCTGCCCTCGATCTGCGCGCGCACGCCGTCCGGGTTGATGATCTGCCCGCAGTCATGCGCGCAGGCCACGCGTTCGACCGTGATGCGTCCGCTTGCGCGCTCGACGGCGACTTCCATGCCCATGCCGACATAGGTTTCACTATGCTTGTAGTGGACAAAGGAAATGCCGCGTCCGCGGGCAACCGCCGTGTTCGTGCTCGCGAGCTGGTATGGCTGCGACTGCCATTTCATCATCGCCGCGGTTTTTTTGACGACCTCTACCGCGCGCGGGTCCTTCAGGCCCCGCAAGCGGAATTCGACCGGGTCAATGCCTGCCGCGGCGGCAAGGTCGTCGACGAAGCTTTCGACCGCGAAGCAATTTGCCGGCTTGCCGGGCGAGCGGATCGGCGCCGGACGCAACGGTGCATCCTTGAGCCAATGCGCAATCACCTGGATGCTCTCGGCGGAGTAGGGCGGATCGCCGTTCTGCGAAATCAGGCCAGCGTTCAATCCCTGCACATGTTCGAGACCGGCCGCCTCGGGGGCAAGCAGCGGAATATTCGGCAACCCGCGCGTCGTCTTCGGAATCCACAATTCGGTGCGCCAGTCCAGAATGCGGCCATCGGCCGAGACCGCGCCCGAAATGCCGATCAGCTGCGGTGGGCCCTTCGGATCCCAGCCGAGTTCGTCCTCGCGCGTCCATTGCACGCGCACCGGACGTCCGGTGGCGCGCGACAGTATCGCCGCATCAGCCGCGGCATCCTCGTGGCCGTTCATGCCGTAGCAGCCGGAGCCCTCGAGGTAGATCATCCGCACCTTTTCCTTGGGGAGGCCAAGGAATTTCGCAAAAGTCGTCTGATTGCCGTGAGTCCCCTGCGAGGCGGTCCAGACTGTCGCGGAGCCATTATTTACGTCGGCGACGGCGCAGGACGGGCCGATCGATGCGTGGCTTTGCATCGGCCAGTAATAAGTCGCGGCGAGCGCTTTTGCGCCGTCCGGCCGCTGTCCAGCAGGGCTTCCCTTGTTGACCAAGGTCTCATCGACAATGCCGGGCTCGTTTCGCAGCGACTCGACGAGGCCGCTCTGCGACGGCAGGCCGGTTCCTTCGCTCCACTGCGCGCGCAATGCGCGCGACGCGCGCACCGCATTCCATTCTTCGTCAGCGACGACCGCGAGCAGGTCTTTCACCCGCACGACTTTCGCGCCGGGGATATCCTTGATCGAGGCTTCGTCAACGGACACAAGTTTGGCGCCGACGGCCCCGGGCCTGATCACGCGCGCGTGCAGCATGTTCGGCACCGCGAAGTCGTGCACATAGATATGAGTACCGAAACATTTTGACGGGACATCGGGACGACGCAGGGGTTTTCCGACGATCGTGTAGCGCGCAGGATCCTTCAGCGGCGCTTTGGGATCGAGCTTGAGATCAAACTGTTTGCCGGCGATCAGGTCGGCAAAGGAAATTCCGGTGCCGCCGGATTTCGGCCGCACCATGCCGCCGGCCGTCTCAAGGTCCTCAGCCTTGGCGTTGAGCCGCTGCGCGGCCAGCTCGACAATCGCTTTGCGTGCGGTCGCCGCCGCCTGCCGGATCTGGACGCCGCCGCGCTGGATGCCGTTTGAACCGGACGTACGGCCCTGGTCGGGCGTCAGCGCGGTGTCGCCTTCAATAAACGTGATCTTGTCGACATCGATGCCGAGCTCTTCGGCAGCGATTTGCGGAATAGCGATACGCAGCCCTTGCCCCAGATCGACCTTGCCGCAGAACAGCGTAACGGTGCCGTCGCCATTGACCGCCAGGAAGGCGTCGACTTCTTTGGAATCAAGAATTCGTTTTGCCACGGCGGCGCTTTGTGCGCGGCCGCGGGAGGGAAGTCCCGCGAGTGCGAAGCCTACGGTGATCGCTCCACCTTTGAGGACAGCCCGGCGAGAGAAGTTGAGGGTTTTGACCGGTGCGTTCATGTCAGCCTCTCTGTCCGGTTGCCGCCATGACCGCGCTCAGCACCCGCACATGCGAGCCGCAACGGCACAGGTTACCGTCGAGCGCGGAGCGGACGTCCGCCTCGCTCGGCTTCTTGTTGCTTTGCAGGAGCGCCGCAGCGCTCATGATCATTCCGTTTGTGCAGTAGCCGCATTGCGGCACCTGCTCATTGATAAAAGCGGTTTGCAGCGGATGCGGCTTTTCCGGAGTGCCGAGCCCTTCGAGCGTGACGACCGGCTTTCCTTGCGCATCGGCGACCGTGGTCTGGCAAGACCGGGCCGCTGCGCCGTCGATCATGACGGTGCAGGCGCCGCACTGGCCAAGTCCGCAGCCGAACTTCGCGGCGGTCAGGCCGAGCCCACGCAACACATAGAGAAGTGGTTTATCGGCATCCGTCGTGTCGACGGTTTGCGCATTGCCGTTGATGCGCAAATTGTAAGTCGCCATGTCGCCGCTCCGTTTCCCCCGCGGGACGCATTTAGTCGCCACCTATTACTATGGCTGAGCAGAGTGGGGCTGCCTAGGCGGGGTTAGGGCGGCGCGTTCTCACAAAAAGTTGTGCGTTCGTTGCATTTCTGGGAGGTGCGACGCGCAAGTTGCGCGCGGAACAAGGGCAAATCGAATAGGCCCGTTGGTCGCGCCCGTGGTACTATGACGCCGAGGGCGAAGCGATGCGGCTAGCGGTCTATGGTGCCGTGCTGGTGATTGCTCTTGGCAGCGTGTTGCTTGGGCTCGACCGGCTCCCGGCCCCGATGTCTCCCATGGTCGATACCGCGGCAGGCCTGGCCGCCGCGCCGGCTCCTGCTTTGACAGCTCCCGTCGCGCAGACTTCGCCTTCGGTCCCCAGTGCGACGATTGGCGCGCCTATTGTTCCGCCAGCACTTGCCGCGCCTGCAAGTCCCGCCGCTCCCGCAACGGCCAGAGCTGCAGCACAAGCGGCGGCGCCGGTGTCTGCGCCCGAACCGGAGGCGCGTTGCAACGTGGACGCCTGCACCGCGGCCTACCGTTCGTTCACTCGGTCCGATTGCACCTATCAGCCGAGCAACGGGCCGCGGCGGCTCTGCACGAAATAGAGCAGATTGAACTTCGATAGTTCCGCGCGAGTGGCCGGAACCGCCGCGCCAACGCCGGCGTTTGCCTGAGCGTCCTTCACCACGCGGACCAAGCAATGCAATTTCTCGTCTATCTTACCGTCCTAATGGTTTCGGTCAGCACGGTGCTGCTCGAGATACATTGGCTAACAACGCCGGCCCCGCAACCCAAGCCGGCCGTGCAGGCGTCCGCAGCGCCGCCGCGTCCCAAAGTCGAGGGTCCGAACGCGGAGTTGAGCCCGATTTATCCGAAAAAAGTGGAGCCTGTGCAGGCGGCGCCGACCCAGAACAATGTTCAATACAATGTCGGTCCAGCGGGCACCGGCAACACCGCGGCGAAGGCAGAAACCACGGGCGCCGCAACACTCGCTGACGATCCAAGCAAAAAGCCAGCGAGGGCCGAAACGGTGCGGAAGCCGGGCTCCGAAACCACAGGCATCGCAATACGCGCTGACGATTCAAGCAAGCCCCAAAGCGCGCCAGTGCCGGACGCGCAGAACGCACAAGCCTCCGCAGCACAGCCAAAACAGAATAAGCCTGACGGGGCGGCAGCGTCGAACGACCGCTGCGACGTTCAAGCCTGCGGAAGTGCCTATAAATCGTTCCGTGCTGCCGACTGTACTTACCAGCCGTTCGATGGCCCGCGGCGCGTGTGTGGCAAGGCGCCTGAACAGCGTGCCGAGCGCGAGCAAAGTGACGAGCCACAGCGTCGATCCTGGAGCCGGCACGAGGATTCACGTGAAGTGGATCGAAGAACGCGGTGGCGGGTCTATGACGAAGACGTCGATGATGCCGACGACGTAGTCCTGTTCCGTCGGAGTCGCCGCTGGTAGGCGCAGTTTTTCTAGTAAATCACCACCGACCTGATCGATTTGCCTTCGTGCATGAGGTCGAAGGCATCGTTGATCTTGTCGAGAGGCATGGTGTGGGTGATCAGGTCGTCGATATTGATTTTGCCGTCCATATACCAGTCAACGATCTTGGGCACGTCCGTGCGGCCACGCGCGCCGCCAAATGCGGTGCCGCGCCAGACGCGTCCAGTGACGAGTTGGAATGGACGGGTTGAGATCTCCTGGCCGGCTCCGGCGACGCCGATAATGATGCTTTCGCCCCAGCCGCGATGACAGCATTCCAGCGCCTGCCGCATCGTCTGCACGTTGCCGATGCATTCGAACGAAAAATCCGCGCCGCCGCCGGTGAGATCGACTATCGCCTGCACGACCTTGTCACGGCCGACCTCATCCGGATTGACGAAATGCGTCATGCCGAATTTCTCGGCCATCGCGCGCTTGGCGGGGTTGGTGTCGATACCGACAATTCTATCGGCGCCGACCATGCGCGCGCCCTGGATCACGTTGAGACCGATGCCGCCAAGGCCGAACACAGCGACATTTGCTCCCGGCCACACCTTCGCGGTGTTGATGACGGCGCCGACACCGGTCGTCACGCCGCAACCGATGTAACAAATCTTGTCGAAAGGCGCGTCCTCGCGGACCTTCGCCAGTGCGATTTCGGGCAGCACCGTGAAATTCGCGAAGGTCGAGCAGCCCATATAATGAAATACGGCATCGCCATCGCAGCGGAAGCGGCTGGTGCCGTCCGGCATCACGCCTTTGCCCTGCGTTGCGCGAATCGCGGTGCAGAGGTTTGACCGGCGCGACAGGCAAGTTTTGCATTGCCGGCATTCGGGCGTGTAGAGCGGAATGACGTGTTCGCCGGCTTTCAGTGTCGTGACCCCGGCGCCGAGCTCGCGCACGATGCCCGCGCCCTCATGACCGAGAATCGCCGGAAACAGGCCTTCGGGATCGGCGCCGGACAGCGTGTAGGCGTCGGTGTGGCAGATGCCAGTCGCCTTGATCTCGACCAGCACCTCGCCCGCTTTCGGGCCTTCAATGTCGATGGTGTCGATATCGAGTGGTGCACCGGCCTTCCAGGCAACCGCGGCACGGGTTTTCATTCGTGCGTTCTCCCAAATTTCAATCTACACTGCTTCTTTTGCCCTGGAACTGTCGGCCGCATCACGTGCCTTGTCGATTATCTTCAGCAAAGCACGCAGTGCCTCCTGCACGCCGTCGCCCGATTGTGCGGACAGCACGAGTGGCGTTTTTTTGCAGGCCTTCTTGAGTCTCCCGGCCTGCGTCTTGATCGCGTCCTTCGTCAGGGCATCCGACTTCGACAGCGCGACGATCTCCGGCTTTTCGGTAAGGCCGTGGCCGTAGGCTTCAAGCTCTCCACGCACGATCTTGTACGCTTCGCCAGCGTCATCGCTCGTTCCATCGATCAGATGCAGT
>DASSSM010000386.1:0-2429 GCA_035708425.1 Pseudolabrys sp. | reverse complement strand
CAAGTGGGAAGCGTGTGGCCGTTGCCGCTTAAGGGCGTTTCGTCTATTTAAAAACCCACGCGCGCCCGTAGCTCAGCTGGATAGAGCGTTGCCCTCCGAAGGCAAAGGTCGGACGTTCGAATCGTCTCGGGCGCGCCAGTTTTCCCTCTGCGTATCGATTCCCTTATTCCACTCGTATATTCGCGGCCTGAATTACCTTCGCCCATTTCGGGATGTCGGCCCGAATGCGGCGGGCAAATTCGTCAGGCGTGCTCGCGATCCTCTCGAAACCAAGCGCGGCCATTTTCTGAGCCACCTCCGGCTCAATCATCGCCTTGTCGATCTCGCGATGGAGCATGGCGATGATCGGCTCAGGCGTACCAGTCGGCGCGAGCACGCCTTGCATCGTGTCGGATTCCTGATCAGGCAGGCCTGCTTCCGCCAGGGTCGGGACATCCGGCAATGCCGGCGAGCGTTTCGCTGTGGTTACGGCGAGGGCGCGCAATTTGCCTTCTTTTACGTGCGGCACGACCGGCGTGAGCACGACGAATGCGATGGGTGTGTGGCCGGCGAGAACGGATTGAACGGCAGGTGCCGAGCCGTTGAAGGGTATTGATACGAGATCGAGATCCTGCGAATGCTTGAACATCTCGCCCCCAAGCTGCGAGGTTGTCCCGACGCCGGGATGCGCGATGCTGTACTTGCCGGGATTGGATCGAAGAAATGCGATCAGTTCCTTGACGGTCGTCGCCGGAATGGACGGATTGATCACAAGCACATTTGGTGAAGCGGCGGCGAGAGTCACCGGCGCAAAGTCCTTGGTTGGATTATACGGAATTTTCGCATAGAGACTTGGATTGACGACAAAGCTCGTGCTCACGACCGTCAGCGCGTGGCCGTCGGGAGCGGCCCGGGCGCCGGCGCCCATCCCAAGATTGCCCCCGGCTCCCGGCTGGTTGTCGATATAAAATTGCTGGCCAAGCGCGCGCGAAAGACCAAGCGCGATCAGCCGCGCGAAGACATCGGTCGGGCCACCGGCGGCAAACGGCACGATCACGCGCACCGGCTTCGTCGGATAGGCCTGCGCCCTTGCAACTCCAACTAAAGGCAAACCGGCAGCACATGCTGCCAGCCACAGCAGGTGGCGACGTTGAAAGTCCATGGAATATCCTCCGTCGGTCAAAGGCGGACGCTGTCTGCGCATTCGAACGATCTGAAATGAAGTCGTGGAAGGAACTATGTTATGTCACACTAGAATGCGTGCGGGGTCATCCAAACGGACGAGACGGACGAGCACGTAAGATCTTGCAACGTCCCGGCCACGTTCACACTTAAGCCTTCCGAGGGTGAGCACCATGAAGCTACCGGGTCCCGACCATCCAATCACCATCACCCGCAACGGCAAGCGCGTGCGTGTCACGTTCGCCGGCCGCATCATCGCCGACACCGAGGACGCCCTGACGCTGAAAGAGGCGAGCTACAAGCCCGCACTCTACGTTCCGCGCGCGGACACGGACATGAGCCTGCTCGCGCCTACTGATCACCACACGCATTGCCCGTACAAAGGCGACGCCAGCTATTTCACGATCGCAGTTGATGGCCGCAGCGCCGAAAATGCCGTGTGGTCATACGAGCAACCCTATCCAGCGATGGCGGAGATCAAGGAGTATCTCGCGTTCTATCCGGACCGCGTGGACAAGATCGAGGAAGTCTGACGCCGTTGCGTCAGTGCAAACGTGGGCCTTTGAGAAATTTCATGCGGTCGGACGAATTTACCCGCACGTCGAAGGTCACGCCTTCACGATAAAGCGTGAGCGGCACCTCTACGCCGGCGCGGCCGAGCGACCACACCTTCCGATAAAAGCTGGCAAGGGTCGAGACGGTCTCGCCCTTCACAGCCACGACGACGTCGCCGGTTTTGATCTCGGCGCGCGCCGCCGGGCCCTTGGGGGCGATACCCACCACGACGATCTTGTCTTCGATTTCGGTCGAATAGAGCCCGAGCCAGGGCCGCACGGGCCGGTTCACCCGGCCAAACTTACGCAAGTCGTCGAGCACTGGCGGGAGCAGATCGATCGGCACGATCATGTTGAGATGCTCGTTCTTGCCGTTGCGCGCCCGTTCGAGCTGCAGTGAGCCTATGCCGATCAGCTTTCCCTCGCTGGAGATCAGCGCCGTGCCGCCCCAGTTTGGATGCGCCGGGTAGGTAAAGATCGCTTCCTCGAGCACGTACTCCCAATAACCGGCAAATTCCTGCTTTGCGGCGATGCGCCCGGCAAGCGAGCGCGTGCGGCCGCCGGCTCCGCCGACAACGATCCGTTCGCCGATATCCGCGCTGCTCGAAGACCCCCTCTCGAGCGCTGGCAGGTCGATCTTGCCGAGCGTCTGCACCAGACCAAACCCGGTTTCCTGGTCAAAACCGAGCGCGTGCCCCTGCACGACCCGCCCAT
>DASSSM010000385.1:0-3475 GCA_035708425.1 Pseudolabrys sp. | reverse complement strand
TTCGGCGCGAGGCGCCTTCTGCCGGAGTTCTACTGGACCGGCGAAACGGACATGAACTGCCTCCGCCAGTGCATCACACAGACCAGGGAAGAGGCGTATGCCCATCACATTCAGCGGCTGATGGTGACGGGCAACTTCGCCCTCCTCGCCGGCATCGACCCCAAAGCGGTGTGCGAATGGTATCTGTGTGTCTACGCGGATGCTTATGAATGGGTCGAACTGCCCAACACGCATGGCATGGCCCTGTTTGCCGACGGCGGCATCTTGAGTTCGAAGCCCTACGCCGCCAGCGGCAAGTACATCGACCGCATGTCCGACTATTGCCGGCACTGCCGCTACAGCGTGAAGGACACATCGGGTCCGACCGCTTGCCCATTCAACATTCTCTATTGGAACTTTCTCGCCGAGAACCGCGATAAGCTGGCGCGGAACCCGCGCATGGCGATGATCTACACGACGCTGAGCCGGATGCCGCAGGCGCGGGTGGAAGGCATCCGGAAACATGCTCACGCGTTGCTGGACGCTATCAGTCCTTCCCGCATCACAGATGGCGCATCGTCGAACTGACGTTAGATCCCGAATGAGCTGACGGAGAGGAATGATGGCGTGGCGACGGTCCTGATTATCGGTGCGAGCAGGGGAATTGGTCTGGAAACGCTGAGATGCGCCCTGAAGGCAGGCCACAAGGTGCGCGCGCTGGCGCGTTCGGCGGGTGCGATCGCCGTCAGCCATCCTGATCTGGAGAAGATTGCGGGTGATGCACTGGATCGACGCGCGGTGACGCAAGCGCTCGCCGGTGTCGACGCGGTCATTCAGACGCTTGGCGTCGCCGCCAGTCCGCAGATGATCTTCAAGCCGGTGCGGCTGTTTTCGGAGGCAACGCGCGTTCTCATCACCGCGATGAAAGCGACGGGGGTCAAGCGGCTGATCTGTCTGACAGGGTTCGGCGCCGGCGACAGCCGCAACAAGGGCGGCTTTCTCTACAACACCGCATTTCATCTCTTCCTCGGCCGCGTCTACGACGACAAGGACGTGCAGGAGCAGATGATCAGAAAGAGCAAGCTCGACTGGGTGATTGCTCGGCCGGGCATCCTGACGAGCAAACCACGAACGGGCTCCTATCGGGTGCTGGTCGATCCGAAAGACTGGCGATGTGGCTTCATCTCGCGCGCCGATGTCGCCGACTTCCTGGTCAAGCAGATCAACGACGATCGCTTCCTCGGCAAAACGCCGCTTCTCACGAGCTGAGGCCGGAGACCCTGCCCCCGAGGCGCACGACAACGGCGAAGAACGTCAACAACAGCAAGGTCGCCACCGTCGCCGACAGCGGCAGGCGCAGCCGCATCCACCACCGTGGCGCAAGTGCGATCGACATGACCCAGTGGTCAAGGCCGAGAACGGCCGCGAACGCCACACTGAGCAGGGCAACGGACCACGCTGTCGGCAGCAGCAACGCGAGCCAGCCAACAAGCGATGGCAGGACGCTGACGGCCAGGACCGCTCCAGCCATCGTCGCCTGCTTGCCGGTCAGGTGATGGCTCGCGAAGCCCCAAAGTGCGCCGCCGATAAACGAGACGATGACGGCTCCGTAAGCGACCACCGCTTCGACGGCGGCTAACGCAAGGTTCTCGGGGGCAACCCAGGCAACAACGCTGAGGCCGAGAAATGGCAGAATGCCCAAAGCACCGAGCCACAAAGCCGCCGCCGGCCGGGAATGCGTCAGTCGTTTGTTGTGGCGTTGTCACCTGCCGGCCTTGCCCACCCAAGCACTAGCTCTATTGTCTTCGACGGTGGCGCTCGACAACTGCTTCCGGCCGTTCGCCCAGTAACATTTTTCGCTAAGGATGCTTTCTGTCAGTCGAAAACCGCCTCGATGGGATACGAGCGCACTTCCTCAGCCGGGATCGGATTTTGTGCGCCGACGTAATACAGAAGTTTTCCCTGGTCATCGAACAAAGGCCGAATGCGTAGACGATTCCAGAATTTACTTCCGTCCCTCCGATAGTTCAGAATATCGATGGTGATCTCAGTCCATGCCGCCAGTGCGTCCCGGATTGCCTGCACGGCCGCAGGGTCGGTTTCGGGTCCCTGGAGGAAGCGGCAGTTTCGGCCAAGTACCTCCCCAAGGCGGATAGCCGGTCTGGGTCTCGAACTCTTCACTGACATATATCATCGGATTGTCGGGCCTCGAAGGGTCCGAAATGACAACGCTTTTTTCTCTCTCCTCCTCACTGAGAAGAGCGGCCTTTGTGATATCCCCGTGTCCGCCCGGCATAGTGAGCCTCCTAACCCTTGCAGCTAATTTGCGGCTTGCCGATGCCGTTCACAACCAGATTACGCGGACGGGCCATCGTCCTTCATGCATGTCCAAGGTGCGCGTAGTGGCGGTCGGCATCGTTCATCGCGGCAAGGGCCGCGGTTACGAGATCGACCGAGAGACGGTCCGTGAGTTCCTTCGGCGCCTCGATCATCGACGCTCGGATCGACATTGCCATGGCCAATGCCTGGAGAACGTCGCCGTTGCTCGTTCCCGGGTCGAGCTTCACCTCGGCATCGAGTGCACCGAGGATGGCTGACAGCATTTGCGATACGCGCATCGGCGATGCGGTCTGCGGATGCAGCGGGAAGGAGATATCGAAGCGTTCCCCACTTGCCGTCGTTGCGCGATAAGGAAGACGGGTTGGCAAGATCAGGCTCCTTATTCATGCGGATGGAGGGATCAGCCTCGCCAGAACAACGCCAACGGTGATGATCTGCAGCGCGTTGATCCAGACGCTCAGACGATGAAGTCGTGAAAACCGCTTCTCGGCGGCGGGTTCTCCGGCGAGGACGGCGTCCCTCGCCCGGTTGATGCTCGGCATGAGACCTTGCCGTGCGATGACGCCAGCGAGGGCGACGCAGGCCATCGCCATCGCATCTGCAGGACGGAAGAACACCACGGCAAGCGCCGCCTGGCTGCCCAATGCGACGACTATCAGGTAATACCAAGGAAAAACCTGCCGAATGAACCGGCCTGCCACATCAGCTTCGAGTTTTGTGAAGATTAACGGGGCCATGACGCCGGAGAAGAACACCATTGCGCCAAGCAAAATGCCGATCGCTAAAATCCCCGTCCCGTTGATCACGGTCTCCATGAAATTCTCCTCCTTGCCCACGGTTACGCTGGGACGGCAACGGTGGATCCGTCGCTCGATGCGACGGGGGCACATCGTCCCGCCACGGTTGACAATCGGGCCGGCGGCGACCGTGGCCTGAGACACGTGGTCCCTGGAACGGGTCTTCATTCGGACCCAGGTCACGCCACGCGAGACCCGGAGGGTTGATCGCGCGCGCCGGTGGGCGCACATCCGTTGCCTGATGTCGTCGCCTGCTGTCCATCTCGCCGCCCTCCTGTTTGTGCTCACAGGTTTCCGGGTGCCCTCGGCTGCGGCGGCTGATCTCCTCTCCGACGCCCGGTGGCGGTTTCGTCTGGTTG
>DASSSM010000384.1:0-3310 GCA_035708425.1 Pseudolabrys sp. | reverse complement strand
GAAGTAGATGTCCGCTTTCATGGTCGCTATTGGGGGTAAAGCGGACATACCCTTTTGCACTGCATATGTCTGCTTTTGACCCAAAGCGGACATGGCGTGGTCGTCGGAACTTACGTAAAATTGGGCATCTTCGTGAACCGCCCTGGGGGTGACATGCAGCGCGGTGGAAGCAGACAGACGGCCAAGCGCCAGCGCACGAGTAGGCCCAAAACTCGCAAAGCGTCGATCGCAACCGCATCGCCTGACCACTCAGTCGAACAACTTGATCGTCTAAAGCGCGAGCGCGACGAGGCACAGGAGCAGCTGGCCGCGACTACAGAAATTCTTCGCGTGATACGCGCCTCACCAACCGACGCGCAGCCGGTATTTGAGACGATCGTGCGAAACGCAGCCTTTCTCTGCGGCAGTCTATTTGCGAACGTGTTCCGCTTCGATGGCGAGCTGTTGCATTTTGGCGCCACCAGTGGGGGGCAAGACTACGCGGATCTGATTCGCGAGAGGTATCCCATGCGCCCCGATTCCTCTCAGATATCCGGCAGAGTCCTCCTGATTAAATCGGTAGTTTGGCTCGAAGATGCGCTGACTGATCCGGATTACGACAAACGATATCCGCTGGCTCTGGGTTGGCGACGAGTGTTGGGTGTGCCGATGCTGCGTGGGAGCGACCCGATCGGCGTTATCGTCGTAGCGTGGGCCGAGCCCGGGCCGCCTTCGAAGGGGCAGGAAGAATTGCTAAAGACCTTCGCCGACCAAGCGGTGATCGCAATCGAGAACGTGCGGCTGTTCGAAGCCGAACAGCAGCGCACGCATGAGCTTTCCGAGTCGTTGGAGCAGCAGACTGCGACGTCGGAAATTCTGGAGGTCATCAGTAACTCGCCGACCGACACGCAACCGGTCTTCGACGCCATCGTGCGCAGCGGTCTGAAACTGTTCCCGGATGCGGTCGTGACCATTTCGCTTCCCGACCGCGACCTGGTCAAGCTCGGCGCTATTGGCGGAGCGGACGAGGCCGGCGTCGAAGCCTTGCGGGGGCGCTTTCCGCTGCCGCTGTCGCACGAGTTTATCACCAGCACAGCCATCCTTGACCGGCACGAAATCGATCTTGCTGACGCGCGCGAGCCGCCGAAGGAATTGACGGCGGGCGCGCAAAATCTGCTGGCCGGCGGCTACCGCGCCATGACGGTGATGCCGATGGTGCGCGGCGATGAGACGATTGGCACACTGAACGTGGTACGACGCAATCCGGGGCCACTTTCCGACAAGCAGCGCGAACTATTGCGCACCTTCGCCAACCAGGCCGTGATCGCCATCGAGAACACGCGGCTGTTCAATGAGACAAGAGAAGCACTGGAGCGGCAGACCGCGACCTCGGAGGTGCTGAAGGTCATCTCAAATTCGCCAGGCGAGTTGGAGCCGGTTTTTGAGACCATGCTGGCGAATGCGGTGCGGGTATGCGGAGCGAAGTTCGGCGTTATGCAGCTGTATGACGAAGGCACTTTCCGCACCGTCGCGTTGCATAATGTGCCGCCGGCGTATGCCGAAATGCGGCGAGCCAATCCAATCATCCGTCCAAGCCCGGGAACAGGTCTTGGCCGCGCGGCACGCACAAAGCAGGTAGTGCAGATCCCGGACCTCACAAAGGAGCAGACATACCGGGAACGGGAACCTGCTTCCGTCGCCATGGTCGAGCTTGCCGGCGCCCGTACACTACTTGTTGTGCCAATGCTTAAGGAGGATGCGCTCGTGGGAACGATTGCGATCTTTCGCCAGGAGGTGCGCCCCTTCACCGACAAGCAGATCGATCTTGTGCAAAATTTCGCCGCTCAAGCCGTCATCGCCATCGAGAATACGCGCTTGCTGAATGAGCTGCGCGAGTCTCTCCAACAACAGACCGCCACCGCTGACGTGCTCAAGGTTATCAGCTCTTCACCCGGCGAGTTGGAGCCCGTGTTCCAAGCCATGCTGGAGAATGCGACCCGCATTTGCGAGGCGAAGTTCGGCACGCTGTTTGGGTTCGACGGCAAGGCATTCCGCCGGGCTGCTGGGATCGGCGCTCCACCCGGACTTGATGAATTTCAACGGCAGCTCGGGCCTTTTCTGCCGGAATCGGGGAGTCTGCTTGATCGCGCATTGCAGACAAGGCGGGTGGCCCACAGTGCGGACTATGCTGCAGAAGCAGTCACGGCTCCGCCGGTAACGCTCGGCGGCGCACGTTCCACTGTCGCCGTGCCGATGCTCAAGGACGACGAGTTGGTCGGCGCCATCGTCATCTATCGCCAAGAGGTAAAGCCGTTCACCCAAAAACAGATTGAATTGGTGCAAAACTTCGCCGCCCAAGCGGTCATCGCCATTGAGAACACGCGCTTGCTCGGCGAGCTTCGCGAGTCACTTCAGCAGCAAACCGCTACTGCAGATGTGCTGAAGGTCATCAGCCGCTCGACCTTTGATTTGCGGACAGTGCTGCAAACCCTGATTGAGTCAGCCGCCCGGCTCTGCGACGCCGACAAGGGTAACATTACCCGCGAGAAAGACGGAATTTTCTACCGCGCCGCCGAATCCTATGGCTACTCACCTGAATTTTTGGACCACATCAAAGGGATGCCAATCGAGATGGGTCGGGGCTCGGCGACTGGGCGCGCACTATTGGAAGGTACGGTGATCCACATCCCCGACGTAAAGGCTGATCGGGAATACACCCTGGTCGAGGCACAGAGATTGGGCGATTACCGCACCGTGCTTGCGGTTCCGATGCTGCGCGAGGGCGTCCCACTCGGTGTACTGACGTTGACCCGTTCGGACGTGCGGCCGTTCACTGACAAACAGATCGAATTGGTCACCACCTTCGCCGACCAAGCGGCAATTGCAATCGAAAATGTGCGGCTGTTTGAAAGTGTGGAGGCGCGCACGCGCGAACTGGCGAAGTCGCTGGAGGACTTGCGAACAACGCAAGACCGCCTGGTCCAAACGCAAAAACTGGCCTCGCTTGGTCAACTCACCGCCGGCATCGCCCACGAGATCAAGAACCCGCTCAATTTCGTCAATAACTTCTCGGGCATCTCCGGCGAACTGATTGACGAATTATTGGAGACCCTGAAGGACCCATTTGACGATAAAGCGCGCACCGAAATTAATGAACTCGCGAAAACCTTGCGGAGCAATCTTGACAAGATCGAGCAACACGGCAAGCGCGCCGATGCCATAGTCAAGAATATGCTGCTGCACTCGCGCGAAGGCTCGGGCGAACACCGGTCTGTCGATATCAATTCACTTGTCGAGGAAAGCCTCAATCTCGCTTATCATGGCAAGCGCG
>DASSSM010000383.1:0-3763 GCA_035708425.1 Pseudolabrys sp. | reverse complement strand
CCGATCAGGCGCTCCGCATAGCCATTCTGCCAAGGTGAACGGGCAGAGGTCGGATGATCGCGAATGCCAAGCGAGCGAACGCGCCGGACAAATATGCCGCCGTAACAAGCATCCCGATCGCGGATCAGATAACAAGGAAGTTGCTCCCAACCACAGGCCGCCGTCAGTTGGTTGGCGATCCATTCCGCCGTTGGGTAGGCGGTAACGCCGAGCCAGAGGATTTGCCGCCGGCCGTGCCCCATGATCAGCAGGCCATAGAGGAGGCGGTAGGAGACGGTCGGGACCACGAACAAATCCATCGCGGCAATGCCATCGGCATGATTGCGCAGGAACGTCTTCCAGCCCTGCGACGGCGGACCCCTCCTGCGCACCATATACTTAGCAACGCTGGTTTGTCCGACATCGATCCCGAGCTTGAGCAGTTCGCCGTGGATACGGGGCGCGCCCCACAACGGATTGGCGATGCTCATCTCGCGGACTAATTGTCGGATCTCAGCTGGCACCGCTGGACGGCCCAGACGAGACCTGGACTTCCAGCGCCAAAACAATCGGAAACCTGCACGGTGCCATCTGACCACGGTCTCGGGTCGAACGATGGCGAGCGCGTCGCAGGCCTTCGGAAACAGGTGGCAGACCCAACCCAGAACGACCTTGTCGACGGTGAGAAATGACAGTCGACTGGGCCTACCTCGTCGCAGCACGATGATCTGTTGCCGCAACAGGAGAATCTCGGCCTCCAACGCCGCGCGCGGCCGCAGTAGATCGACGACAATCCAAAAAATTATTCTGCAGAGATCCAACATCCCGCAGAGGATCATCCGATTCTGCGTCCTTCGCCACTGCATGGAATTTACGACAGGGACAGCCGCCTGGGACCCGTTTTCGGATGAACCTGGCCCCAGCGCCAACTACTATTGTGCCCGTTGGAGAGCCAGCCACACCCGTTGTGGCGTCATCGGTAGATCCAGATGAGAGACTCCGCGGCACGCCAAAGCATCAAGCACGGCGTTGATCGTCGATGGAAGCGAACCGGCCACGCCGGACTCGCCTGCCCCTTTGACACCAATCGGGTTCGTCGTGCAGGGAACGATATGGTGGTGCACGGACATTTGCGGCATATGCCATGCGCGCGGCATGAAGTAATCCATGAACGATGCGGTCAGTAACTGGCCATCGTCGCCGTAGATGACCTGCTCACCGAGGACCTGCCCCATGCCCTGCGCCACCCCGCCGTGGATTTGGCCCTCGACGATGGTCTTGTGCAGCAAATTCCCGACGTCATCGACGGCCGTATAGGCCACGACCGCGACGACCCCCGTTTCCGGGTCGATCTCGACTTCGCAGATGTGGCATCCATTCGGAAAACTCATCTGTGGGGATACAAATTTTGCGACGCTATCGAGTCCGCCCGACAATTCCTCGGGCATAGCGGTCGCCCGCATGTGGGCTGCAAGATCGAGAATCGAAATCATACGGTCGGTTCCTACAACCCGAAATACACCCTCGTCGAAATCGATGTCGTCAACATCTGTCTCGAACAATTGCGCCGCGCCGCGGCGCCCTTTTTCGATCGCCTGGTCGCACGCAATCGTGGTTGCGCTGCCGGCCATCATGATCGAACGCGATGCAACGCTCGGCGTACCCGCAGGGACTTCGTCGCTGTCGCCCTCAACGAGGCGGACGGACTGCCGATCGATACCGAGCTTCTGTGCCACTAACGGCACGAATGTCGAAAGGTGTCCCTGCCCCATGGCTTGAACGCCGGTACGCAACGCGACCTTGCGGTCCGGTTCGAACCGCAGGTCGACGGTTTCGTCGAGAATGCCGCCGGCAACTTCAAGAAAGCAGCCGATACCGATGCCGCGCAACTTTCCGTTCCGCTCCGAAATCTTGCGGCGTGCCGGAAAGCCGCTCCAGTCGGCGAGCATCTGCGCCTTTTTCAGAACCTGTTCGAATTCGCCGCTGTCGTAGATCGGCCCGTTCGGCGTTGTGTAAGGCATCGCCGAAGGCGGAATGAAGTTACGGAGACGCAATTCCGCGGGATCAATATTCATCGCCTGTGCCGCCTTATCGATCAGACGCTCGATCAAATAGATCGCCTCCGGCCTGCCCGCCCCGCGGTAGGGCCCCAGCGGCACCGCATTGGTCAGCACCATCTTCACGCCGACATGGATCGCCGGAATCACGTAGGCGCTCGAAAGACAGTTCTTGGTATTGTTGGTCGCAATGATCGCGGCATACGTTGATGTATAGGCGCCGATGCCGACAAAGGTACGCGCCCGCAAACCGAGAAATTTTCCGGCGTCATCGAGCGCAAGCTCCCCTTCCAGGAGCCCGTCACGTCCATGAGTGTCGGCGAGAAAGCTCTCGAGCCGGCTGGCGCACCACTTCACCGGCCGCCCGACGCGGCGCGCTGCACACAGCAAGGCGGCATATTCGGAATAGATCTGCACCTTCATTCCGAAACCGCCGCCCACATCGTGCGTGAGGATGCGCACCTGGCTGAGAGGAACTTTGAAGACGTTTTCCGCAAGAACCTTTCTGACCACGGCCACGCCCTGCGTCGGCGCGATCAGCGTATAGCGCTGAGATTGTGCATCGAAACTCGCGATCGCTGCGCGCGGCTCCATCGTGCTCGGCGCGACGCGCGTATCGATCAGCCTCACCCGCTCAATGTGCGCAGCACGGGCAAAAGCGGCGTCGGCCGCCGCGGCGTCACCATATTCCCAATCGAGCGCGATGTTTCCCGGCGCTTCAGGCCAAATCACCGGCGCATCTTTCGCCATCGCGCGCTCGACATTCGGCGCTGCGGCAAGTTGCTCGTACTGGACGTCAATCCGGTCGGCTGCATCTTGCGCTTGATAGACCGTCTCGGCGATCACAATTGCGATCGCCTCCCCGACGTAGCGCACGCGCTCCGCGGCAAGCACCGGCATTGTGGCGTGAAACATCGGGCTGCCGTCGCGGCCGTTGAAGGAGGCGACCGGCGGAATCCCGCCGATGTTGTCTGCCGCGAGATCGCTGCCCGTGAGTACGGCGACGACGCCGGGCATCTTTATCGCGGCTGCAACGTCCACTTTACGAACAATCGCGTGCGCAACCGTAGCGCGCACGAACGCTGCATGTACTTTGCGGGTCATGTCCAAATCGTCAGTAAACTTTCCCCGCCCGGTGACCAAAGGTGCGTCCTCGCTGCGCAGCGCGTCGCGTTCGCTGCCAAAGCGGAAATCAGCGCCGCTGGCGTCTTGCGTTCCGCTTCGTTGCACACTCATGGATGCCTCTGTTCTTTTCAGGCGGTGTCAGTCACACACCGGACGCCAGCATACGCAAAATCCGCAGTCCACCCATCGGAAACCACACCGTGCAACCATTCCGCGACGAGCAGTCCAATTGGCACCCCCCGGGGCACGTGCTAGCATTAGACTAATCTTGCAGCGCAACCGCCATAGCGTGTGCTGGCACAACAAAGATAAAGACATGGGGGGTTTCATGAGCATCACCACTTTCCTTTGGAATGTCTTTCGTGTGGCTGTCGCTTCGCTACTTGCCGGCGCACTCGGTACGGCATCGGCATTGGCGCAGCAAACCGGGCCGATCAAGATTGGCCTGCTGGTGCCACTGACCGGCCCGCTCGCGACACCGGGCACCGACATGGTCGACGGCTTCAAGTTGTTCTGGGAGCAGGTCAACAATTCGGCAGGTGGGCGCAAGGTTGAATACGTGATCGCGGATACGACCTGCAATCCGGACCAAGCCATTACCC
>DASSSM010000382.1:0-8222 GCA_035708425.1 Pseudolabrys sp. | reverse complement strand
ACGCTGCCGCCGGTTGCGACCGCGACCAGCACCATCACGATCGAGGGCGGAATGAGGATGCCGAGCGCGCCCGAGGTCGCAATGACGCCGGCGCCGAAGCGCTTCGGGTAGCCCTGAGCGACCATCGCCGGCAGCAAAATGGAGCCGATGGCAACGACGGTCGCCGGCGAGGAGCCGGAAATGGCCGCAAACAGCGCGCAGGCCAGGACCGCGGCCAGGCCCAGACCGCCGTACCAGTGGCCGACCATCGAGGTGGCGAAGGCGATCATCCTGCGCGCGACGCCGCCGTGCGTGAGGAAGTTGCCGGCGAGAATGAAGAACGGGATCGCCATGATCTCGAAGCTCTCGATGCCGGTGAAGAGCTTGAGCGCCACCGCCTCGATCGGCACCTGGGTCATCACGAACAGGAAGGAGAGCACCGTGAGCCCGAGCGCGATCGAGATCGGCATGCCGGTGAGCATCAGCGCGATCAACAGCCCGAAGATGAGGACGCTGTTCATCGGGTGACTCCGGCGGCGCTCTCGTCGACACCTTCGACGCGGCCCGGATCATGGTGCGGCAGCTCGCCCGTCCAAAAGAAGGCCCAGGAGACCTGCAGGAAGCGGAAGCACATCAGGTAGGAACCCAGCGGCACGCAGAGGAAGATGATCCAGCGCGGCAGCTCCATGTCGGGCGAGACCTGGTCGGTAGGGTAAAGCTCGATGACGAACTTGGCGCCCATGGTGCCGACCACGAACGTGAAGAGGGCGCCGCAGAGCAGGCCGAAAAGGACGACCATCTTGCGCCGCTTCGGCTCCAGCATGTTGACGACGACGTCGACGCCGACATGGATGCCCGTGCGCACGCCATAGGCGGCGCCGAACTTCGCCATCCACACGAACATGTAGATGCAGAGCTCCTGCGCCCAGGTCAGGTTGATGTGGTAGAGGAGCGGATAAAGAAACGGGACGCCGAGCGCGTAGCGCTGCACCACCGCAACAAAGATCACCAGCGTCGCCCCCGCGATCAGGCTGGCGATCAGGATTTCCTCAAGCCGGTCGAGAATACGGAAAAACACCTACGCCTCGCGTGCCTGGGCATTGCTGCAGGCCCCAGCGGGCGGCAATTCCGTCACTGACGGCGGCAGCCGCTCCCACGGCTTCCGTCGAACGCAAGCAATCACCGGAATCCCCTCACCCCTGAGAAGCGAACGAGCCCCGGCTTCTTATAAGACCGGGGCCCGGCAGAACGTTATCAGTTGGTGACGCCTTGCGTCGCCTTCACCACGTCGTCGATCAGCTGCTTGCCGACGCGGCTGGCCATATCCTGATAAAGCGGTTCCATGGCCTTGCGCATGGCGGCCATCTCGGCCGGAGTCGGAACGATGATCTGGGTCTTGCCCGACTTCTTGATCTCGTCCAGGGCTTCCGCATTTTCCGTCGCGGCAATCTTGTTGGAATATGCCGTCGCTTCGCTCATGGCCTTTTCAAGCTGGCCACGCACGTCGGCCGGCAAGTCGTCCCAGAACTTCTTGTTCACGACGACGACGTAGCCGATGTAGCCGTGATTGGTCAGCGTCGTGTACTTCTGCACCTCATGGAATTTCTGGGTGTAGATGTTCGACGGCGTGTTCTCCTGGCCGTCCACGACACCGGTCTGCAGAGCCTGATAGACTTCCGAGAAGGCCATCACCTGCGGGACCGCGCCGAGCGCGCGGAATTGCGCTTCCAGCACCTTCGACGACTGGATGCGGAACTTGAGGCCCTTGTAGTCCTCAGGCATGCGCAGCGGCTTGTTGGCGCTCATTTCCTTGAAGCCGTTGTCCCAGTAAGCGAGCCCGATCATGCCCTTGCCCTCGAGCTTCTTGAGCATGGCCTGGCCGAGCGGGCCTTCGGTGACCTTGCGCAGCGCCGCCTCGTTGGGCAGCAGGAACGGCAGGTCGAACACTTCGAAGTCCTTGATGCCCATCGGGCCGAACTTGGAATTCGACGGGGCAAGCATCTGCACCGCGCCGAGCTGCAGCGCCTCGAGCTCTTCCTTGTCCTTGTAGAGGGTCGAGTTCGGATAGACCTCAACCTTCACTTTGCCGTTGGTGTATTTCTCAGCGAGTTCTTTGAACTTGTCAGCGCCCTTGCCCTTCGGCGTATTCGGCGCAACCACGTGGCTGAACTTGATCAGGATCGGCGATTGCGCGCTTGCAAAGCCGGGAGCCACGAAAATGGCGGCCGCAGCCGCCGCGAGAATCCATTTGCGCATCAGCGTCTTCCTCCAGTTAAACCTTGGTCGAAACCGGTTCCTTTGAGCAGTTCGGTTCCGTGACCGCTGTCCTGACCGTACAAATCCCGCGAGCGGCGATCGAGCTCCGACCGGCGGATATTTGATCTTTCAAGACCGGCAGCCGGATTTGACCGCCCAGGACCGGTTTTTGCCTTGTTTTTCCGACGCGGACGTTCGCACTTATCTGGCCCTCCTTCAAGTGGAGGATGGGCGCGCTGGTTAAGGGGAACATGTCCTATTTGGGCCTGCCCCTCGCCTGCATACGGTGAATCGACTTAAGGCGCATGCGGCAATGCGCCGCCTGAAGGCCGTTTTGTTGGAAGCGGTGCAACATACTCCAAACGAAAATGGCCGGCATAAAGCCGGCCATGAAGAAATTGGCGCTGAGTTCGAAAGTTACTTCAGCGCCGCCACTACGGGGCCGAAACCCATTTCCTGGGCAAGGCCATGCGCAGTCCGCATCTGCTGCTCGTCCAAGGTTTTGACGAGCGGGCGAGCCGCAGCGACCAGCCGGTGGACGGTCGCGCTGTTGAGCGCAACCTGCACGACACGCTTGCTGACGCGGCGCACAAGCCCGTCATTCGCATCGCGTTCCTGACGGCGGGCGAGATCGCGCAGCGCGGCTTCGACCGGCGCCCAGTAGGGCTCCTGTGCAGGCGTGAGATGCAGCGCACTCTTGATGCGCGCGACGTCGATCGTCGCAGTATGCGCCGTCGCGGCACTGTCCATCATGTCGGCCGCCCGAGCTGACGGAACAATCGACAACAAACTCAAGGCCGCGAGCGCGATAACGCCCGCGCATACAGTCATCCTCATTTCGATTAATCCCCTACGCTTTCCATCTCGGAAGGTGCCCGCAAGTACCTTTCAAATCCGTCGCTAAAGCGTGTGAAATGCGGACAAAATGTGATTTTTTGGGTTCCTATGGAACGAAATACGGATTTCGTGACCGAAATGCGAGACCAAATGAGATTTACCTTTAATTTCGGATCGTTTTGCGGGTTTTCAGGCTGTTTGAGAGGGTACATGCCCCCTTCCTTTCCCCGCTCACCCCCCGCGACCCAGCCTACGCTCGCCATGCGAGCTCCGGCGGGTTTGAGTCCGCCGAAGCGCGGAGCGCGAAGGCGGAAAGCGGGGGTTCAGGGCACCAAACAACGAGCGTTCTGGATTCCCGCTTTCGCGGGAATGAGCGAAGTTTGTTTGAAGGTCTGCGTGCAACCGCTCACCCCACATCCGTGGAATGAATCCTTCGTTCGACTGAGGACGTCTTGCTGCGCTTCGACATCAGCTTGTTGAGCGCGCCGAGATAGGCTTTCGCCGACGCGACCAACGTGTCGGGATCGGCGCCCTTGGCCGTGAACGAACGTCCCGCTTCCGCGAGCCGAACGGACACTTCGGCCTGCGCATCGGTGCCGCCGGTCACCGCGTGCACCTGGTAGAGCTCGAGCGTCGCCTCGTGCGGCACCAGCGCGCGGATCGCCCTGAAGATCGCGTCCACCGGGCCGTTGCCGGTCGACTGCGTGGTGACGTGCTCGCCGTCAATGTCGAGCGTGAGCGTCGCCGTCTGCGGCCCCATGGTGCCGGCGATCACGGTGAGCGACAGCACCTTGATGCGGTCATGCGCGTGCGCGATCTCCTCGTCGACCAGCGCCTCGATGTCCTCGTCGAAGATCTGCTTCTTGCGGTCGGCGAGCGCCTTGAAGCGCACGAAGGCATCTTCCAGCTGGTTGCCGGCGAGCTCGTAGCCGAGCTCCTCCAATTTGTGGATGAAAGCATGGCGGCCGGAATGCTTGCCCATCACCAGCGAGGTCTGCTTCACGCCGACCGACTCCGGCGTCATGATCTCGTAGGTCTGCGCGTTCTTGAGCATGCCGTCCTGGTGGATGCCGCTCTCGTGTGCGAAGGCGTTCCGCCCGACGATGGCCTTGTTATACTGCACCGGGAACGAAGTCGCGGCCGCGACGAGCTTGGAGGCGCGCGTGAGCATTGTCGCCTGGATGCCGGTCCAGAACGGCAGCACGTCGTTGCGCACTTTCATCGCCATCACGACTTCTTCGAGCGCGGCGTTGCCGGCGCGCTCGCCGATGCCGTTGATGGTGCACTCGATCTGGCGCGCGCCGGCTTTCACGCCGGCGAGCGAATTGGCCACCGCCATGCCGAGGTCGTTGTGGCAGTGCGTGGAGAAGCGCGCCTTGTCGGCATTGGGCACGCGCGTGCGCAACATATCGATGAGCGCGAAATATTCCTCCGGCACCGTATAGCCGACGGTGTCGGGGATGTTGATCGTGGTAGCGCCGGCATTGATGGCGGCCTCCACGCAGCGGCAGAGGAAGTCGCGCTCGGTGCGCGTTGCGTCTTCCGCCGACCACTCGACGTCGTCGGTGTGGCCGCGCGCGCGTGTGACCTGCGCGACCACCATCTCGAAGACCTCGTGCGGCTCCTTCTGGAGCTTGTATTTCATGTGCACTGGCGAGGTGGAGATGAAGGTATGGATGCGCTTGCGCTTGGCCGGCTTGATGGCTTCGGCGCAGCGATCGATATCCTTGAACGCAGCGCGTGAGAGGCCGCAGATCACGGAATTCTTCGAGCGCTTGGCGATCTCGTGCACGGCGGCGAAATCGCCTTCCGAGGCGATCGGAAAACCGGCTTCGATGATGTCGACGCCCATGGCGTCGAGGAGCTCGGCGACTTCGAGCTTCTCCTCATGCGTCATGGTCGCGCCGGGGCATTGCTCGCCGTCGCGCAAGGTGGTGTCGAAGATGACGACGCGGTCCTTCTCGGACTTTGTCTGGGCAGTCATTGGATCATTCCTTCTCAATTCATATGCGCCGCGCGGCGCTCTTTAGGGTTTACCGCGGTCCCCCCGAGTGCCCAGGCACATATGCCCAGCCGGCCCTCAGGGGCGGATAAGGAGAAGGAGCGTGCCCAGAATGAGGGAGGCCGCGGCGCCGGCGTTGCCCGCCGTCCGCTCGATCGCGCGAATTTCGTGGCGCGTGGACATAGTCCCTGGCTCTTCCCTCGTGTCGCCGGTCAATCTGACGGACTCCGGTAAAGCCCGCGTTAACCGGAGGCCGCTTGTAGCGGAAACGGCCGGCGCAAATCAAGCGCAGATGGCGATAGGTCAGAAGTGTTGACCGGTCGGTTTGTCCGGTCATTCCGGGGCGCGCTGAAAGCGCGAACCCGGAATCCAGAACGACACTCAGCGCGTGCCTCTGGATTCCGGGTCCGGCGCGGCAGGAGTGCTACCGCGCCGCCTTGAGCGGCTGGGTGGCAAAGCGAGAAGCCAGAAACGCCGTCACGAAGCGCGGCATGGCCTGGTCGAAATCGCCGGGCCCATAGACCACGCGGATATCGGCGAGCTCGGGTTTCTTCTCGCGCGCGAGGAACGCGATGATGCGGTCATGCAGGGCTTTGGCGGTTTCGCGCGCGCGCAGCACCTTGATCTGCCCGATCAGCGCGCCATCGACGACCATGGTCCAGCCCGGTTCGGGCGTGAAATCATCCATCGCCAGGCCGGTCTCCTCAAGAAGCTCGCGCCGCACGCTGTGTTCGAAGTCGACCTTGCCGCCGATGATGTCGTTCAGATCGGGCGTGCCGCAGGGGAAATAGACCTTGCCGGCATTGAACGTGTGCGAGCCCATCACGCCGAGGAGAAATGCGCCATCGGAGCTCTGGATCGCCGCGGCGCTGAAGCAATCGCGCACCTGAGCGTGCGGCCGGCCCCGGTGTTTCCAGCAAATAAAGCTGGCGTAGTCGGTCTCGAGAAATTCACCGCGCAGCACGCCGTGCTCGATCACCTGATGATACATCAGCAGCACGCGGCCGTTCCACAGAGCGGACTTCTTGCGGCGCATGTCGGCGAACCAGGCGTCGATCTCGGCCCGGTGCTTGTCCGCCCAGGCCCAGGGCTGCGGCGCGAATGACAGTTCGAGCCGGTCGACATGAAAAACCGACGGCACGCCAAGCGACCCGGCCGCATGGTCGTCGTGCGACAGCGGCGGCGCCTCCGAGGGCGCGATCGCCGGCGTATCGCTTTCTGCGTCATTCGACCCGAGCGCCTGAGCCTCAAAAACGCGGCTCGGCCTGACGATCTGATCCTGCGCCGCGATAAGCTGGATCTCCCGCGCGCCACCCTCCGCCGTCTTTGCCAACACACCGAAGATGCTGGAGGCCGCGCGCGACAGCGCTTCGGCGAGTTTCCCACTGCGCCAATAGTGCGCGAAGAACAGCGCGGCGACCGCATCGCCGGCGCCATTGATCGTCAGCGGCAGTTTCGGCGTGCGCACGAGAAAGCAGCCGGTTTCGTCCGACGCCAGCATGTCGATGCATTCGGCCGGCGTCTCGTCGGTGTGCAGCGACGTGACGAGGATCGCGCGCGGGCCGAGATCGTGCACGGCTTTGACCGCATCGCGCGCCGCGCGCAACGTGCCGCTTTCACGCTTGCTCAGATAATCGAGCTCGAACTGGTTCGGTGTGATGATATCGGCCGCGGGCACGGCTTTCTCGCGCATGAATTCGGGGATGCCCTCGCGCACGAAAATGCCGCGCCCGACGTCGCCGATCACCGGGTCGCAGCAATATCTGGCCGCCGGATTGGCGCGCTTCACGGCGGCGACCGCGTCGAGAATGGCGGCGCCGATATCGGCTGCGCCCATATAGCCCGAGAGCACACCGTTGCATTCGCCCAGCACACCGCGCGCCTCGATTCCGGCCATCACCTCGCGGATCATGCCCGCGTCGAAGACACCGCCCTTCCAGCTGCCGTAGCCGGTGTGATTGGAGAACTGCACGGTGTGGATCGGCCAGACCTCGATGCCCAGCCGCTGCAGCGGGAACGTTGCTGCGGCATTGCCGACATGGCCGAACGCCACATGCGACTGGATGGAGAGGATGCTCATAACGAGCGATTTATACCCCAATTTGTCATGCTCGGCCCCGGCACATCTCAAAAACATCATGGCCGGGGATGACCCGGCCATGACGCATCGTGAACGCGACGTCGTTCGAACGGAGGCCTACTTCATCCCCATCTTCTTGTTGGCCGCGTCGACATAGGTATTCGTATAAGTCTTCGACAGGTCGATATTGGCTTTCGCCACATCGGGCGAGGACAGACTGAACACCGCAAGCACTGCTTCGGCGCCCTTCGGGTCCATGCGGCCTGTCTCGGAATACATCGCGAGCGTATTCTTGAGCGCAGACACGTAAAGCGCCTTGTCCTTGCCGACCAGGTTGGCCGGCATCTTGTCGGCGATCTCCTCGGGCGTGTGCGAATGAATCCACTTGAGTGTGCTGACGATGGCGTTGGTCATCGCCTGCACTTCCTTGGGGTGTGTGGCGATCCATTCCGCCTTGGTGTAAAGCGCGCCACCCGGATACTCGCCACCGAACACGGCGAGTGTGTCCTTCTGCGAGCGCGTGTCACTCAGGATCTTCAGGTCCTTGTTCTGGCCCTGCAGGATGGTGACCGCCGGGTCGAGCATGATCGCGGCATCGATGGTGCCCTGCTCCATCGCGGCAACCGCCGTGGCGCCAAGGCCGACGCCAATGACGCCAACCGAGTTCGGATCAACGCCGTTCTTCTTCAGGATGTATTTCAGGAAGAAGTCGGTCGAGGAACCGGGCGCGCTGACGCCGACCTTCTTGTTGGCGAGATCCTTGACCGAATTGATCTCGGCCGCATGCTTCGGCGACACCACCAGCGCAAAGCCCGGGAAGCGGTCATAGACTACAAAAGCCTGCAAATGCTGGCCCTTGGCGGCGAGATTGACGCAATGATCGAAATAGCCGGATACCACGTCGGCGCTGCCGCCGATCACGGCCTTGAGCGATTCCGAGCCGCCCTTGAAGTCGACGATCTCGACATTCACGCCGGCCTTTTCGTATTCGCCGAGCGCATGCGCAAGCATCGTCGGCAAATAGCAGAGGCAAGAACCGCCACCGACCGCAAGCGTCACCTTCGACTG
>DASSSM010000381.1:0-13665 GCA_035708425.1 Pseudolabrys sp. | reverse complement strand
CGCACCGACGGTGATCACCGACGGTGTAGACGAGACCATGCAGACGGGCTCGAACGCGGCGTCATATTTGATATCGGTCATCGCGGCGAAATAAACGGAGTGGATGAAATCGTGCGCGCCGAACAAAGTGTAACCGTCCGGAGCGGCGCCGGAGGCTTCGCGCTCGCCGACGGTACCTGATGCGCCGCCGACATTGGCGATGACGATTGGTTGCCCGAGATATTTCTGCAGCAGTGGCGCAAAAGGCCGGAAGATCAGGTCGGTATCGCCGCCGGCCGCCCACGGAACAATCAGTTTTATGGCGCGGTCGGGATAGTCGGCCGCAAAAGTCGTGGCGGTCGCGGTGACCAGTGCGATTGCAGACACAAATGTCTTGATCAGGCGCCGTGAGATGCGCGTCATTTCGAAGGTCCTCCCGTTTTCGCTTCTGTTTGTTCTGAGCGATTAAGGCGCGAACTATAGCCTTATGAGAGACACGCTCAAGCCCCGAGGGGGCGATCATGCGTTCGTCTTTTCCGCTCATGCCCGCGAAAGCGGGCATCCAGTAGGCACAAGATTATCTGGATCCCCGCTTTCGCGGGGATGAGCGGGATTTGAAAGAGTACACAGAACGCCTCCGCCCCGTTCCATTCAGGCGGCCAAGCTCGCGCGTCGACGGCATCCGCATGTCGGCGGTTTGTTCATCGCGCGCGAGGTTTTCTATAATCGAAAGCAATAATTTGCGCGTACGGGCGATGTCAGCCGAACGGACGTGGCGGACGGCGATCCGGTTCACCTCCTCGGCAAGCGGCACGAGCGTCTTGCGCAAGTTGCGGCCTTTCCGGGTCAGGAAGACATAGACTTTCTTGCGATCGCCAGGACGCCTGCGCCGCACAACGTATCCAAGACGCTCCATCGCCTTTACTGCCGAAAATGTGGTCGGCTCCATGACGCCGGCCTGTTCGCTCAGCTCGCGCTGGGTCAGTCCGTCGGAATCCCAGAGGATGCGCAGGAATGTCCAGTGCCCGAACGACACGCCGTGCTCGCCAAGCCGCATCTGCAACGCGCGCACCAGCGCGCGTGTCGCATCCTTGACCAGGTGCGCGAGACGATCGTCTGGCACCGCCTCGCGCCAGTGGCGCAAGATAACCTGCGTGCTCGGCGGGGACTTGCTCATTTGAGCCGCACGTCACGGCCGTCGCGCGCCGACTCCAGCATGGCCAGCAGGACCGCGACTGTCGCCGTTCCCCATGCGGCGTCGTGTAAAGGCGCCTTGCCGTGAACGACAGCCTGATAGAGCTCGTCGATGACTTCGGCGCGCGGCAGGCCGGGCGAGGGGATCGCGTCAAGCCGGCACGATCCGTTCTGATAAATCATGG
This sequence comes from Pseudolabrys sp., assembly GCA_035708425.1. Taxonomy (GTDB): domain Bacteria; phylum Pseudomonadota; class Alphaproteobacteria; order Rhizobiales; family Xanthobacteraceae; genus Pseudolabrys. The sequence goes on along the minus strand of DASSSM010000381.1, from coordinate 12,307 downwards.
CTCCGTTCGGCATCGGGCGCAGGTCGGCGCGGTCGCAGGTCACCAATAAAGTGCCGAAATGCTGATGGCCGGCCGCTTCGCCGGCCCGCCGGAAATCCGCGCCGCCGTAGTTGCGGGCATTCTTGTGTGCCGTCTCGTCATCCTGTGTCTTGAACCGCGGACGCGCCTGCCCGGGGTAAGGCGTCTTCGTCTGCCCCATCTCGCCGATCCAGCCGTCGAACTCGTCTGAATCGAAATGGCCATAGCCGCTGTAGACCAGCGATGCGAAAACGCCATTCGTGAATGTAAGAAGCGTTGCGTAAGCGCCTTCGGTCGGCCTCCTTGAATCCCATGAGCCCGTCATCGCGCGCACGCTCTGAACTGGGGCGCCCGCGATCAAGCGCACCATGTCGACCTGATGCGCCGCCTGATTGAAGACCGCGCCGCCGCCTTTCGATGTGTCGAGCTCTTCGGGGCGGCGCGCGCGGTAAAGATAATCGGTGTAGTTCAGCGCATTGAGCATGCGCACCTGGCCGAACGCGCCGCTCCCGACGAGCTTGCGCAGATGCCGCACGGGCGGATCGAAAGAGTGGCTGTGCCCAACGACCACGTGCACGCCGGCACGCCGAGCGGCGTCAAGGATGGCCGTGCAGTCTTCGATTGTCAGCGCCATCGGTTTTTCGATCAGCAGGTGCTTGCCGGCCTTGGCCGCCTGCGTCGCGTGCTCGCGATGGAATTGATGGGGCGTTGCGACATAGACCGCGTCAACGGCCGGATCGGCGCAGAGCGCCGCGACCGTGTCGTAGGCTTTTGCGGAAAATTCCCCGGCGAACCGCGCGCGGGCCTCCGCGCGGGTGTCGGCGGCGGCAACGAGCCGCACCGCCGGGTGGCGGGTAAATGTCGGCAGCATCACCGAAAACGCGCGGCCAAGGCCGGCGACGCCGAAACGGAGAGGAGTTGCATCAACCATCGACAAGGTCCGGCGCTTTCACTAATCTTATCTTAGATATCTAAGAAAGAAGACGCGACAGGAATTTGCCGCGCACGAGGGAAGCGCCGTCATGATGACCCCCGAGGAAAACGATCTGCTGTGCCGCGTCGAGGGCGATGCGCCGATGGGCCAGATCATGCGCCGCCACTGGATCGCAGCCTGCCTGTCGGAGGAGGTCGCCGAGCCCGACGGCGCGCCGGTCAAGGTGCGCCTGCTGGGCGAGGATCTCGTGGTGTTTCGCGACAGCAAGGGCCGTGTCGGCGTGCTCGACGAATACTGCTCGCACCGGCGTGCATCGCTGCTGTTCGCGCGCAACGAGGATTGCGGCCTGCGCTGCCTCTATCACGGCTGGAAATTCGACGTGGACGGCAACATCGTCGAGATGGCGTCGGAGCCGGACAATAGCCTCATCTTCGACCGCGTGAAGCACAAGTCGTATCCGACGCGCGAAGCGGGCGGCGTTGTGTGGACCTATATGGGTCCGCCGGAAGACATGCGTCAGTTCGAGCCGCCCGCTTTTGCGCCGACGCCTGACGTGCGCGTGAGCGCCACGAAAGTGCGCGTGCGCTGCAACTGGGCGCAGATTCTCGAAGGGCAGATCGACTCCGCGCATTCCTCCCATCTGCATTCCTCCGACATGGTGCCGGCGCAGGTCGACGGCGCGAAGGCGACCGAGGCCAACTGGCTGCGGCCTTCAACCGACAAGGCGCCGCGATTCCAGATCGAGCGCACGAGCTACGGCTTCCGCTATGCGGCGATCCGGCGGCCAATCAAAAACGAGGACACGCACGACTACATCCGCACGACAGTCTACATCGCGCCTTACACGGCGCTGATCCCGCCTAACAATGTGCACAACGTGGCAACGCTGCTGACGCCGGAAGACGACACCAACACTATCTTTTATTTCATCGCCTGGAACGGGCCTGACAAGCGAGGCATCGATGCTGACACCTGGCGCAAGTTCAACGTGCTGCAATGGGGCGTCGACGTCGACCGCAATTTCGACGGCATCCGCAACCGCGCCAACCTCTATCAGCAGGATCGCGCGGCGATGAAGGCAGGCAACTTCACCGGCATCAGCGGCATCCCCAACCAGGATATCGTGATGTGGGAATCGATGGGGCCGATCGGCGACCGCTCGAGGGAAAAGGTCGGCGCCAGCGACGTCGCGGTGGTGGCGTTCCGCCGGCTGATGGTGGAGGCGGCGCGCGCCATGCGCGATGGTGGGCCCGCGATCGGCACGACCGAGCCGCATATCCGGCACGCGACAATCAGCTCCTACGAGGGGGTGGTGCCCAAGACGACGAATTGGCGCAGTCTCGGCGGTGGCAGCGAAGCACCACACCCGCATTCCGTCCGGCAAACAGAACCAGCAAAATAAGACCATAAAATATCAGGGAGGATACACATGAGGACGTCTACAACCACACTTGCGCTTGCAGCGGTCATACTCCTCGGCGCTACCGCCGGCGTATCGGCGCAGGACAAAGTCAAACTGGCGATCGGCCAGCGCGGCAACTGGGATACATCGGTCTCGGAAATCGGCCAGCGCGCCGGCATCTTCAAGAAGCACGGGCTTGAGCTCGACATCGTCTACACACAGGGTGCGGGTGAAACGCAGCAGGCGGTGATTTCCGGCAGCGTCGACCTCGGTATCGCCGCCGGCGTCATGGGCGTGCTCAGTGCCTATTCGAAAGGGGCGCCGGTGCGCATCATCAGTGCGGAGACGACCGGCGCGAACGATCTCTACTGGTATGTGAAGGAGGATTCGCCGATCAAGTCGCTGAAGGATACCGCAGATAAGACGCTGGCCTATTCGACCAACGGCTCCTCGACGCACGGCATCGTCACAGCCTTCATGAAGCAATATGACCTGAAGGCAAAGCCGACTGCAGTCGGCGGGCCAGCGGCGAATTTGACGGCCGTAATGTCAGGCCAGATCGATGTCGGCTGGGCGGCGCCGCCCTTCGGCCTCGATCAGCTCGACAAGAAGGAGATCCGTATTATCGCGACCGGTAATGACGCCGCCGCATTCAAGGGTCAGACCGTGCGGCTCAACATCGCCAACGCCAATTTCCTGAAAGACCACAAGGCGGTGGTCGATCGCTACATGAAGGCCTACCGCGAGACGGTCGACTTCATGTACACCGACCCGAAGGCGCTGAAGATCTATTCGGAGTGGCTCAACATTACCGAGGCGAAGGCCAAGCGCACGCGCGATGACTTCTTTCCGCGTTCGTCGATCGAGCCTGACAAGATCGTCGGCCTCGACACCATTGTGAAGGATGCGGTCGCGCTGAAATTCACCGCCAACGAACTGACCAAGGCGCAGCTCGACGACATGATCCAGATTCCGAAGCGGTGATAACGTAGGGCGCGTAAGCAGGCTCCGCTCATGCCCGGGGAAGCGGGCATCCAGTCTTTGCACACGCGCTGGATCCCCGCTTTCGCGGGGATGAGCGGAAAATGGAAGTGCTCAGGATGAATAGGGGCGATGCCTGACTCACCTTACACGCCCACCCACGTCCATCTCGTCGGCAGCATCGGCCTTGCCGGCGTGGACGAGGTCTTCCGGACCGTCGGCCGTGCCCTGGGTCGGCGATTAAAGCGCATCCCCGATGGCGAGCCGGGGCCGCGCCGTCTCTGGGTGAGTTTCCAGTATCCGTTGCTGCGGTCGAGTCCGTTTCTGCGGCCCGACCCGAGCGGAGCCCTGCGCAAGACCTCCGGCTTTCCGTTGCTATGTCTGGCGGAAGGCACGAGGGCGGAAGAGGTCGAGTTCGGCGAGCTCGGCTATGCGCGCGAGGCGCGCGGGTCCTACCTCGATTTCCTGGACGCGCGCGACCGCGGCGACATCGCAAAAGGGACGCGGTTTCAGGTCTGCCTGCCGACGCCGATGAGCGTCATCTATGCCTTCTGTACGGCACGGGATGTTGCGGCGATCGAGCCGGCCTACGAAAAGGCCATGGCGCGTGAAGTCGAATTGATCTGCCGGCACATCCCGCACGCGGACCTCTGCATCCAATGGGATGTCTGCCACGACATGATCGTCTGGGACGGGCAGCCGCAGGACCAGTTCCCGCTGGTGAATGCCTCGAAGGGCGACATCACCCGTCGGTTCGTCCGTATTTGCGAGCCGGTGCCGGCCGCCGTCGAGCTTGGCTTTCATCTTTGCTACGGCGATTTCGGCGGCAAGCATTTCTTCGATCCCGTCACGGCGCGCCACCTCGTCGACATCTCGAACGCGATCGTGCGGAATGTCAGGCACAAGGTGGCCTATATCCATATGCCGGTGCCGGCGCCGCGCGCGACCGACGAATTCTTCGCGCCGATGAAAGAGCTACCCAAGGGCGTGGAAATCTATCTCGGTCTCATCCATGCGGCGGACGGCGTCGACGGCGTGCGAAAGCGCATCGCGCTTGCACGCAAATACGTGCCGGAATTCGGAATTGCGACCGAATGCGGCTTCGCCCGCGCGCGCAAGCCGGATCTCGTGCGCAGACTGATCGAGATTCACGCCGGGGCGGCGAAGGAGCCGGGATGAGGCAGGTCCATTCCCGCGACATTCTTGCGGGTTATCGTTGCGCCTGCTTCGACAGCAATTCGAATTGGTTCAGCCTATTCTGCTCGACCGTCCTTATCACAGGAACGTGAGCCTGCTTTCTCTGGAATTTGGCGCGCCTGAAAATACTATTGCGCGCGATCAGCGCGTTGCCATCGAAAAAAGGGGGCGCTCACAATGGAATCCAACCTGAGTAGATACCAACCGCAGGTTCTCAGTATTCTGCGGATCATGGCCGGCTTGCTCTTTCTCAGTGCCGGCTTGCAGAAATGGTTCGGCATCCCGGTCGCGAATCCGAGCTACGCGAAAATCACGTTGCTCTCGATGGTCGGCATCGCCGGCATCATCGAGATCATCGGCGGCGCGTTGGTGACGGTCGGCCTGTACACGCGGGCCGCAGCTTTCATCATGTCGGGCGAGATGGCAGTGGCGTATTGGTATTATGCCAACCGTCCAGCCAAGGGATTTATGCCGATTCAGAACGGCGGCACGCTCGAAGTATTGTTTTGTTTCGTCTTTTTCTACCTGATATTCGCCGGTGCCGGATCATGGAGCCTTGACGCCATCTGGCGAAAGAAGACTTAGCGCGCTTGCGGCGTAGCGGTGGCGCGCCTAGGCGGAAAGAATTCAGTCGTCCTGGCTGAGCGTTTCGAGAAGCCGCCGGCGCGCCCGGGCGAGTCGTGACATCACGGTCCCGATCGGCACCTCGGTCGCCTCTGCGATTTCCCGATAGTCGAGGCCCTCGATGTCGCGCAGCACTAACGTCTCGCGGAACGGAGCGGGCAGCTTTGCGATCGCCGCGCGCAGCTGATCGGCGTCAGCTTTGGCGATTAACGACGCTTCCGGCGTGTCGTCTCGGCGGTCGTCGGCTTTGACGTGCTCGCGCTCGACCGCTTCGAGGTCGTCGACCGCGACGATTGTTGTCGGGCGATTCTTGTGCAGCCAGGAGTAGGCCGTGTTACGTACGATGCTCAGCAGCCAGGCCCGCGGATTGCCGCCGGCATAGCTGCGGATGGCGCGGAAAGCGCGCAACGATGCATCCTGGACGACGTCTTCCGCATCCGTGCCGTTACCGGTGAGCCAGCGCGCGAGGCGATAGGCCTCATCGATATACGGCAGCACGACGGCCCTGAAGCGCGCATTGTCGTCGAGCATGCCGATCGACTCCTGCGTGCCGGATGTCACCAGCCGGATCGGCGGGCCTTCCGGACTATTCGGGCCGGTCCTCGGCCGCAGCGGTGTTATCGACATGGCACCTGCTCCGGCCGTCTAGAGTTCGTTCTGGCTGGTGCGGAATAGCTGCGCGAATATCTCGAGTTCTTTCGGCTCAAGGTCGGAAATGGCCCAGTAGCTCACGCCGTTCTCGGTCCAGCGCACGATGTTGTAGCCGTTGATGCTTTGCGGGCTGCCGTTGAATGCGAATGTGCTGTCTGCCGGAACGGCGGTGAGGCTGATCAGGTGCTTGGCGCGGCGATAGACGAGCGTCGACACCGGCGTCCGGCCGAGCACGTCGACACGTCCGCCGATCAGCGGGAAATCGTCCCTGGCAAGATCGACGACGCGCGGTGAGTTCGAAATGCGGCCGTTGAACCACGGCTTCACGGTGTGGCGGTCGGACGAAACGACGTCGACGGGCTCAGGCGCCATGAGGCCGCGAATATGATCGGACACCAGCAACTCCGCGACCTGCATCGGCTGCTGCCGGGAATCCACCACGAGCCAGGTGGAAGTGCCCGCGACCACGGCGGCGACCGCAATTGAGGCGGCAAGCGCGAGCCACGACGGTTTTGCGCGCTTGTGCCTCGTTGCGCCAACCGAAGATTCGATCCGCGCGCGCAATCCGGGCGGCGCGGCCTCTCGCGGCAGGCGGTCATGAATGAGATTCTGCAGTTCCTTCACGCGTTCGGCCTCCGCGGCAAGCGCCGGCTCCTGGCTCATCTGCTGGGCGACGCTGAGGGCATTCGCGGGGTCGAGTTCGCCATCGAGATAGGCGTGGACCAGCAGCACTGAATTGTCGTCAGACCTGGGGCGGCTCATTGCTTTTCATCCGATATGGCGATCGGCTTAGCCGAGATGCTGGAGCGTGGGAATACGCGCCCGCTGTAACGGCAAACACGATCACGTCATCCTCAAGACTCCGCGAGCGCGCGTTTAATTCCCGCGCCGGCATAAATTTTGTGAAAACAGGGCAGGTTCGGCCCGCCCTGTTTTTCCTGCTTTTTTCAGTGGTCAAAAGTTACGCAGCATTTCGTTGTATCCGACGCTGCCGCCTCCTGTGGCGGCTGGGGCGTTGGAATCCCCCGCCAGGCCGGGGGCCGGAACAGCTGCGTAGGCCCGCAATGCCGGATCGTTCAGAACCGCTTTGTCGCTCTTCGGCATAAAGGCCTTGTTCGAAAAGACCAGGACGTTTCCGGTGCCGTCGCAGGTGCAGAACGACTGGGCGGAAGCCGGTCCGGCGCTAAGCGCAATACCAAGCGCGATGCGAAGCACTGTGAAGATAGCGGGAAGGTTTTTCATTGCCGTGTCTCCCTTTGAAGGAGCAGCCGTGATGGCCGCATGCCGAGAAGACTGGTCGACCCTCCAACAAATTTCGCGGCGCGCCTGACTTTTTCGTGATGACGATTGTGCGGGAATAAATCTCCACGCGCCTCAGTCTCGTCTCCAGACACGCAGCATGGAGACGCGAAATGACTAAGCGCGATGACGGTATGAACCGCCGCAAGGTTCTCGAATGCATGACATGGGCAGGAACGGGCGTGCTTTGGACGATCACCGGCGGCGTGCCGGCGTCGCTCGGCATCATCGACGAAGCGGTGGCCGCGCCGGTGAAAGGATTCACATTCCTTCAGATCAGCGACAGCCACATGGGCTTCGACAAGCCGGCCAACCCCAATGTGAAGGGCACGCTGGAGGAAGCCATTGCACGCATAAAAACTTTGCCGGTGAAGCCATCTTTCATGATCCACACCGGCGATATCTCGCATCTGTCGAAGCCGTCCGAGTTCGACGACGCGGATCAGATCATTTCGCGCGCCGGGCTGAACGTGCGCTATGTGCCGGGCGAGCACGATCTGCTCGACGAAGATCAGGGTAAGCTCTATCTGGACCGGTACGGGCGCGGCACGAAAGGTGCCGGCTGGTACAGCTTCGACGACAATGGCGTGCATTTCATCGGGCTCGTGAACGTCGTCAATCTGAAAGCCGGCGGGCTCGGCAATCTCGGCAACGAGCAGCTCGAATGGCTTGAAGACGACCTCAGGGGCCGTTCGGCGTCGCAACCGATTGTGGTCTTCGCGCATATCCCGCTGTGGACCGTCTATCCGGAGTGGGGATGGGGCACGGAAGATGGTGCGCGTGCGCTCGGTTACCTGAAACGCTTCGGCTCGGTCACCGTGCTCAACGGACACATTCACCAGGTCATGCAGAAAGTCGAGGGTAACGTCACCTTCCACACGGCGCGATCGACAGCTTTTCCGCAGCCGGCACCAGGCGCGGCCCCGTCGCCCGGTCCGATGAAAGTACCGGACGACAAGTTGCGCAGCATGCTTGGCATTGCCTGCGTCACCTTCAAGCAGAATGAGCAGCGTCTCGCCATCATCGACACGCCGATCCAGAAATGAGGACGGTCATGACGATGATCACAGCCCTGACGAGACTGCTCGTGGCCGGCGTCGCGGCGGCCTATCTCCACGCCGCGGCGCCGGCATCGGCGGAAGAGGTCGCGATCAAGATCGGCAACTTCACTTTCGGACCACAGGAACTGAAAGTGAAGGCCGGGACTACCGTGACCTGGACAAATGAGGACGACATTCCCCATACGGTCGTGTCGGCCACCACCTTCCGCTCCAAGGTGCTCGACACCGACGGCAAGTACTCATTCACGTTCACAACGCCGGGCACCTACAAGTATTTCTGCTCGCTGCATCCGCACATGACGGGAACGGTGGTCGTGGAGGCACAGACGGGAAGCGCGACGCCGGGAGGAGAATAAAAACCGTGTAACTTCACAAACAGTCATTCCGGGGCGTCCGCAAAGCGGACGAACCCGGAAGGACCGGCGGGGTTGGCGCGAACGCCAGTCCTATTCCCAAATTTTTGAATTTCAAAACTTTGCTCGATTGTTAGTCTAAGGTCTCTTGAGCGGGCAGACGGAACAACGCCCGCCCGAACGCCGACTTCAGGGAGGTCCTCCGATGGCTTCGTTCTCAGTGAACGGCAAGCCGGTTTCCGTCGATGCCGACCCCAAAACACCTCTGCTCTGGGTCATCCGCGACATCGTCGGGCTCACCGGCACGAAATATGGCTGCGGCGCGGGATTTTGCGGCGCCTGCACAGTGCACATCGATGGCCGCGCACAGCGCTCCTGCCAGGTGCAGGTTTCCGCCGCCGAAGGCGCGCAGGTCGTCACCATCGAAGGCCTCTCGCCGAATTCCTCGCACCCGCTGCAGAAAGCCTGGGTCACCGAAGAGGTACCGCAATGCGGCTACTGCCAGTCGGGACAGATCATGAAGGCGGCGGAGTTGCTCGCCAGCAATCCGAAGCCGACCCGCCAGCAAATCGTCACCCACATGGACGGGAACATCTGCCGTTGCGGAACCTACAACCGCATCATCGCGGCGATCCAACGTGGGTCGAGGGAGGGCTAGGCCAATGACAACAACCATGACATTTGCTCTCAAGTCGCCCGAGCTGACCCGCCGCAGCATGCTGGCCGGCATCGGCGGCATGACATTTTTCTTTGCATTCGGAACCGACGGCGCGCGCATCCTGCCGCCAGCCGATGCCGCCACGCGTCCTGCGCCGCTGTCGCCATGGGTGCGGATTTTGCCCGACGGCAACATCACAATTCTCACGATTACCGAGATGGGGCAGGGCTCCGGCACATCCATTCCGCTGATGATCGCGGAGGAGATGGATGCCGACTGGAATAAGGTGACGCTCGATTGGGCGCCCTCGAACCCTGAGGTGTATGGCTGGCCCGACCGCAGCGGTCGCCGCGTCATGACCGTCACCGGCAGCCGTGCGGTGATGATGTATTGGAACGACCTGCGCACCGCGGGCGCGCAGGTACGCAAGGTCCTCATCGGCAATGCCGCCGAGCATTGGGGCGTCGACGCCGCAACGCTCAGGACTGAGCCAAGCGCGGTCGTCGATCCGAAATCGGGAAAGCGATTGAGCTATGGCGAGATCGCGGCCTTCGGCCAGGTCCCGTCGCCGCTGCCGGCTGTCGACAAGAGCGAGCTGAAAGCGCGCAAGGATTTCCGCCTGATCGGGCGGTCGGTGCCGCGGCGTGACCTGCCGTTCAAGGTCAACGGATCGGCGCAGTATTCCATCGACGTAAAATTGCCGGGCATGGTCTATGCCAGCGCCCTGCATGCGCCGGTGAGCGGCAATGCGCCGGAAAAATGGAACGACGCCGCGATCAAGGCGATGCCGGGCGTGCTTGCGACCGTGAAGCTGCCGCATGGCGTCGGCATTGTCGCGGAAAGCTTCCCGCAGGCCATGGCGGCGCGGCGTGCGCTGCGCGTGACCTGGAGCAGGAACAAGGTCGACGGCTTCGATTCTGAAAAAGCGCTCGATCATTATGCGGCGATCCACGCCGACACTTCGGCGTCGGTGAAGATCGTGGACGCCAAAGGCGACATCAAAGCCGCCTTCGACGGCGCCGCCAAGGTCTACAAGGCCGAATATCGCAGCGACTATACCTACCACGCGCAGATGGAGCCGCTGAACGCGGTGGCGCGCTTCAACGATGCCGGCGACAGACTCGAGGTGTGGGACGGATCGCAGGATCTCGGCCGCAGCCGCGATCTCGTGGCAAGAACGCTCGGCATGAAGCCCGAGCAGGTCGACGTGCACCAGTGCTATCTCGGCGGCGGCTTCGGACGGCGTTCGCTGGCCGACTACGCCGCAGAAGCAGCGGTGCTGGCGCGCGAGGTCAAGCGACCGGTCAAGCTGGTGTGGACGCGTGAGGAAGACGTCGCGCACGGCATGTTCCGTCCGATGACATTCCAGTGTCTCGAAGCGGCTACCGATGCGTCAGGAAAAGTCGTCGGCTGGCGTCACTGCGCTATCGGCGATGACGGCGGGCTCAACCTGATCACCGGCGGCATGCGCATCTCGTCTTACTACGGATTGCCGAACCAGCAGCTCGAGCTGCGCAATGTCGACGAGGGCGTGCGCATCAAGCACTGGCGCGCGGTCGCGCACAATTTCAATCTGTTCGCGATCGAGACCATGGTCGATGCAATGGCGGCAGACCAGAATCTCGATCCGGTCGAATTCCGCCTGCAGCAAATGTCGATCACGCCGAAGGCGCGCCGCTGCGCCGAAGCCGTCGCCAAGATGGCCGACTGGGGCGCGAAGCGCCCCGACGACCGCGCGCTTGGCTTTGCCATGAGCGAGCGGTCTGGTTCGCTCGGCGCCTGCGTTGTCGAGGCGTCGATTGACCGCCGCGCCGGCACGATCCGCGTCCATAAAGTGTGGGTTGCGGCCGATGGCGGCGTGATCGTGCAGCCGGAGGCGGCCAAGGCGAACGTGGAAAGCGGCATCGTCTACGGCCTGTCGTCGGCCTTGCACGAGCGGCTGACGGTGCGGGACGGCGCGGTCGAGCAGTCGAACTTCGGCGACTACAGCGTCATGCGCATGTCCGACATGCCCGAAGTGATGCAGGTGTCGTTCCTCGACAGCGACGGACACCCAACCGGGCTCGGCGAGATCAGCACGCCCGGCATGGCACCGGCGATCGCCAATGCTTTCCACAAGCTGACCGGCAAGCGGCTCTATCACATGCCGTTCACGCCGGAACGCGTGCTGGCGGCGCTGAAGGCGTAGCGGGAACTCCGCATTACGTGTGCATAACCGTCCAGGAGACGGCGTACGTCCGCACGCCCGCGGCGGGTGCGACATTTTGGAAAATGGCCTGAAATTAGCGGCACTTGCCCACATTACGAATTTTAAATCCCGCGGACAGAGTTCCGTAATCCGAACTCTGGCAAGTGATGCGCATCACAAGGGTGTCGTTTGCAGTCTGGCAAGTGACCTCCGTCACAGGGGCATCGCTGGGCGCACGCTAAATTTCACCCTGGAGTCGAACCAAGACGGCCGCTGAGGCGACTAAGCATTGAGCCACGACGGCCAATGAGGGTCACTATGGGACGCAGGATTCTGACCAAGGCGGTGCTGGCCACCATCCCGGAGATGGTTGCGCAGGGCGGCATGCGGGCGGACGACATCGCCGAGAAGCTTGGGTGCAACATCGGCACGCTCAAAGTGCGCTGTTCCCAGGCGAAGATCAGCCTGCGGCCGCCGGGAAGCCGCCGCGGACGGCCCAGGACCGACGAGCGCACCATCAGGTTGAGCGGAGATGCCCTGGCTCTGCTGCAAAGGCGCGCGGCTGAGAGTGGAAAAACCGGAGCGGCACTTGCGCAGGAGCTGCTCGAAACTATAGCGCGAGACGACCTTTACGACGCTGTGCTGGATGCTGAACCGCTTCCCATGAAAAAGCGCGCATTCGGTTGAACCTGCGCCAATGGCCAAGAGCGGCCATTCAGGTGCGCCGCTCTAGCTCTGGAAGATCAGGCACGTCGTTGTGCCGTGGGCAAGCAACCGTCCTTGACGATCCGTAACGCGCCCTTCGGCTGTGCCTATGCGCCGGCCGCAGCTTAGGACGATGCCCTCCGCTTTGATGAGGCCTGTGGGGAGCGTGCCGTTCACGAGCCCCTGGATAAACTCCAGCCCGCCCATCTCCCTCTGCCTGTCAGGGCTGACGGTGC
>DASSSM010000380.1:0-5877 GCA_035708425.1 Pseudolabrys sp. | reverse complement strand
ATGAAATCGTGGGCCTAGGCCGCCTTGGCGGCGGCGACGATCTCGTCGTCGCTGGCGCCGGGTTTTCCAAAAGCAATGTTTTCCCGGATCGTGCCGCGAAACAGAAACACGTCCTGGCCGACATAGGCAATGTGCTGACGCAACGAGCGGCGCGATACCTTCGAAATATCCTGATCGTCGATTATGACCAGGCCGCGTTCGTTCTCATAGAATCTCAGAAGCAGATTGAACACGGTCGATTTCCCGCCCCCCGAGGGGCCAACGAGAGCCGTGAGCTTGCCGGCCTCGGCCACGAAGGACATGCCGCGCAGGACCGCCTCTTCGGCGCGATAGGCGAAGTGTACGTCCTTGAATTCAAGCCGCGCGGTCGTGATCCGCAGGGCGGGCTTGTTGTCGTCGGGCGCCTCGCTCGGTGGGCTGTCAATGACCTCGAACAGGACCCGCACACCAACCAATGCGCTATTGAGCTCTATATTGAGCCGGGCAAGCCGCTTTGCCGGCTCATAGGCCAGCAAAAACGCTGTAATGAAGGAGAAAAACTGCCCCGGCGTGGCGCCTGTCTCGATCACGCGATAGCCGCCATAGGTGATGGCAATCGCAATGGCACATCCGCCAAGAGTTTCCATCAAAGGGCTGGCGCGATTGGACACGCGAGCCATCTTGTTGGCCTCGTGCTCGACCGCAGCGACATTCCGGTCGAAGCGCTCGCGCATGATGTCTTCGAGGGTGAAGGCTTTCACGATGCGGATACCTTGCAGCGTCTCCTGCAAGGTTTCGATGATGCGTGTCCCGCCCTGAAACTGGGTGCGAGCAATCGAATAAATGCGCCGGATCAGTTTACGCAGAACGAAGAATGCGGGAGGAGCCACGACAAAGCTGAAGAACGACAGCAGTGGATCCTGCACTACCATCACCGTGACCAGTCCAATCAGCGAGAGCAGGTCGCGTCCAACCGAGGTAATAAGCAGATTGATGACTTGCGTTGTGGCCGCGGCGCCAGTCGAAAGACGCGCGATGAATTCGGTTGAATGGCGGTCCGAGAAGAAGCCTAGCCCTTCGTTGAGCAGCTTCGAAAAAACCGCGCGCTGATTGTCTGCAACAATGCGATTGCCGATGCGTGACAGCATCACGCTGTGGCCGTATGTGGCGAGGCCCTTCACCGAAAACAGGACGACAGTGATTGCGCCAATTACAATGATTCCCCGCAGGCTCCGATTGACGTAAGCTTGGTTGATCACGTCGCCGATCAGATAGGCGCTGAATGCGGTGCAGCCGGCCGCCACCGCCATCAAGGTGAACGCGATCGCATATTTGCGCCAATGCACCAGGCCCTGTTCCGTGAGCAAACGCCGGATCAGGGGCAGGGCACGGTAGCGCTCTTCGGCCATGGGCAGGTTGCGTTCGTTCATCCGCCCTCTGTCGGGCTTGTTAATAGGACACTTCGGGCAGGGATGAGCGTTTCCTTGCCTGTCAGCAAAGAATTTTTCAAGCCAAAACTCGGTAAATCGGCGGAAACCGCCTGCGCGGGGCTTTAATCAGGCCACCGCGCTCTTTCGCCGGGCCGCAAGCTGCTTTTCCCACGCGAGTGCGTGGGCAACGATCGTATCGAGGTTCTGGAATTGCGGGCGCCACGACAAGGCGGAGCGGATGCGATCCACGTTCGCCACAAGCGAGGGCGGATCGCCGGCACGGCGGCCTGAAATCTCCACCGGAAAATCCCGGCCGCTTGCGCGCCGCACCGCTGCGATCACCTCGAGAACGGAGGAGCCGTGGCCGTATCCGCAATTGAACGTCGCGTTTGCTCCGCCGTTGCGCAAATAAGCAAGCGCCGCCGAATGCGCCTTGGCAAGATCGCTGACATGAATGTAGTCGCGGATACAGGTGCCATCCGGGGTGGGGTAGTCGGTTCCGAATACATTCATTTTCGGCCGCTTGCCGATTGCGGTCTCGCACGCAACCTTGATCAGATGCGTTGCGGCCGGCGTTGCCTGCCCGGTGCGTAATTTGGGGTCGGCGCCGGCGACATTGAAATAGCGAAGCGCGACGAAACGAAGGCCATGCGCCTTGGCCGCGTCGTGAAGCATGATTTCGGACATCAGCTTCGACGTGCCGTAAGGCGAAATCGGAACAGTGGGAGCATCCTCGCGTACGGGCGCGTCACCCGCATTGCCGTACACAGCGGCGGTCGACGAGAAGATGAATTCGCGGACCCCGGCCTTGATGGCAACGTCCAGCAGGGCGCAGGTATTCATTGTGTTGTTGCTGTAGTACCCGAGAGGGTCGGTGACCGATTCCGGAACGACGATCGATGCGGCAAAGTGGATGATGGCGCTGACGCGATGGTGAGCGATCACCTCGCCGACCAGCGGCCGATCGCCCGTGCTGCCTGCAACGAAGGGAACGGATGTCGGGATCAGGAACCGGAAACCGGTCGACAGATTGTCGAGCACGACGACAGGCTCGCCCGCGTCGGCGAGCTCGTGCACCATGTGGCTGCCGATGTAGCCGGCGCCTCCCGTCACCAGAATTGTCATTCCGTTGCCCCTTGCGCGTGCGGCAATGTGCCGGCCGACAGTAAAAACTGCATCTTGATCGTGGCATCCGATGGCATGGTTATGGCGGCCATCCTTAATGACCGGTATATGAGTGCCACAAACGCACCATGCCCGACGTCCTTTTCATCAAGACATCTTCGCTCGGCGATGTAGTTCATCATATGCCGGCCGTTGTCGACGCCCGCAAGGCGCGTCCGGAGACGGCCTTTGCCTGGCTCGTCGAGGAAGCCTTCGCGCCGCTCGTGCGGCTCCACCCCGCGGTCAGCCACGTCATCCCGGTCGCATGGCGGCGCTGGCGAAAGTCACTGTATACGCCGTCGACCATAAGCGAGATTGCCACCAGCCTGCGCACCATCCGTGACCGGCATTTCGACGACATCGTCGATACGCAGGGGCTTCTGCGTTCCGCATTGATCGCGCGTGCGGCGCGAGGACAGCGTCACGGCTACGATTCGTCCAGCATCCGCGAGCCGCTGGCATCGGCATTATATGATGTGCGGTACCGTGTCAGCCGCGATTTGCACGCAATCGAGCGCAACCGTGCTTTGAGCGGACTTGCCCTTGGTTATTCGCCGCAGGGCGCACCGGATTTTGGTCTCGACCGCGCACGGTTTTCCCGGACGGGCTCACGTTATGGACTGTTGCTCCACGCCACCGCTCGGCCGGAGAAACTTTGGGCCGAGGCGCATTGGATCACCCTCGGGAAAAAGTTCGATCGAGATATCGAGCTGCGATTGCCGTGGGGCACCGATTTGGAGCGCGCACGCAGCGAGCGCATCGCCGCTGCGGTTCCCGGTGCGCGCGTCGAAGAGCGCAAGCCGCTCGACCAGGTCGCGGCATTGATCGCCGGCGCGCAGTTTGTGGTCGGCGTGGATACTGGATTGTTGCACCTTGCCGCAGCCTTGGGCGTTCCGCTGGTTGCGATCTTCACCGGCAGTCGACCAGGCCTCACGGGGCCGGTCGGCAGCGGACCCATCGCCGTACTCGGTGCTGACGGAGCGCCGCCAGCGGTCGATGCCGTGATCGAGGCGGTTGCGAAAGTCGTCCGCTAACGGTGATTTTTACGCCGCGCCCGTGCGAAGGAGATCGTGCACGTGGATGATTCCGACCGGCTTACCGGCCTCGACGGCGAACAGCGCGGTTACCTTCATTGAATTGAGGATATCCAGCGTCTCGCTCAGGAGCTGGTCGGGCCGCACCGACTTCGGGTTACGTGTCATGACGTCGTCGACATGCGTATCGAGGAGATCGTTGCGCATGTGCCTCCGCAGGTCACCGTCGGTGATGATGCCGATCAGCAGCCCGCGCCCATCCACGATCCCGACACAGCCGAACCCCTTGGTGGTCATCTCCAGAATGGCGTCGGACATGCGGGTGCCGAGTGGCATAAGCGGCATCGTCGCGCCGGTGTGCATGATATCGCGCACGGTCTTGAGCAGCGTGCCGAGCTTGCCGCCGGGGTGCAGGAGGCCGAAGTCGATCGCTGTGAAACCATGGCTTTCAAGAAGCGCGATCGCCAGCGCATCGCCAAGGGCAAGCTGCATGAGCGAGGACGTCGTCGGCGCGAGATTGTGCGGGCAGGCCTCGCGCGCCTGCGGCAACACAAGAACCACATCGGCGACTTTGGCGAGCGCACTGTCGGCGATGGCTGTCATCACAATGAGCTTGATGCCGTAGCGCCGGGAATAGTCGGTAATATTTTTCAGTTCCGCCGTCTCGCCCGACCATGACAGCGCAAGAACAACATCGTTGTTGGCGATCATTCCCAGGTCGCCGTGGCTCGCTTCGCTGGGGTGGACGAAGAAAGCAGGGGTGCCGGTCGATGCCAAAGTCGACGCGATCTTGCGTGCGACGTGACCGGATTTGCCCATGCCTGTCACGATCACCCGGCCTTGCGCGCCGCGGATGGTATCGACGGCAACAGCGAGGCTACGGCCAAGCCCGTCGCGCAACGCAGCTTTAAGGGCGTCGATGCCGCTACCCTCGGCTTCGAGCGTGCGCAACGCCGATGCGATCGCATCCTGTGCGCGGTCAGTCGTTGTCTGGGTGGGTTTCGGTGTCGCCATATCGCTCTGATAGCATGGAAAGTACGTTTCGTCAGGTTGCGGCGGCCAATTTCGTTAACGTGCATTCGATTGATGCACTATTTTGCGCTGCTTTTCCCCGCGGCAAGGACCTGTTTCACGGTCGCGAGTACGTCGCCGACAGCAACGTCGTCGGTGCGCCGGTGGCGGACCGCGTCATTGCCCTCGATGCGCGCGCGCTGCCGCGCTTCATCGTCGCCCGGCGGTTCCAGAATTGCGGCAACCGGATTGAGCGGCTTCCAATGCCAGGGACTGGTCGGCCCGAAGATTGCCACCGTCGGGGTTCCGATCGCCGCCGCTACGTGCATAAGCCCGGAATCGTTTGTCACCGAAATGTCGGCCGCGGCCAACGCCAGAATTGCGTTGCGCAGGTCCGGTCCGGTGAGGTCACGCACAAGATCCCCGGCCGCCGCGATGATTTTTTTCGCCAGCGGAGTCTCCGACGGCCCCCCGAGAATCCAGATCGATGCGCCGTCCATAGCGAGTGCCTTGGCCAATTCGGTGTAATGAGCAACCGGCCACGCTTTTCCTGCACCAACCGCACCCGGGGACAGCGCCACGATCGGCCGGCTTTCTCCTGCAAGCCGTTGCCGCGCGAGCCACGTTTGCACGTCGGGTGCCGGCACTTTCAGTTCTGGCAACGGCCAGTCGGTTGGCAGCGGAACGTCTTTCGGCAGCGCCAGCGCGCCCATCTGGTCGATCATGCGTGGCAACCTGCGTTCGCCGAAGCGAATGTCGTTGAGCAGGCCAAAGCGGAACTCTCCGGCGAAACCGGTCCGTACCGGGATTCCGGCGAGCCATGGCGCGAGCGCCGCCTTCCATTTGCGCGACATGACCAGCGCCTGTCCGTAATTTCCTTCGTGCAGCTGGTCTGCGAGTTGGCGCTGTCTTGCGACTCCAAGACGGCGGCGGGGCAGGTCAGCGACGATTGTCCTGCGAATCCCGGGCATGTAGTCGGCGAGCGGCGCGCACAGGGTGCTGCTGACGACATCGACGGCCCGATCGGGATTCTGTGCGCGCAGCAGCCTGACGACCGAATGGCAGCGGACGAAATCGCCGATCCACACGAAAGGGATGATCACCACCGGAGCGGCGGCTTGATTGAACTCGTGACTCATGGCTCCCGCGCCGCACGTCCCCGTAGCGCCCCAATGCCGGGGCGGGCAAAGCAGGGCGTTACCCTGCGTACCAGCGACATGTCCAGTCGCGATTTTTACCCTGTTGTGAGCGTTTTGCAG
>DASSSM010000379.1:0-2135 GCA_035708425.1 Pseudolabrys sp. | reverse complement strand
GCTGGGCCCCCAGCGCGGTCGCATAACCCCAGCCAAGATTGTCCTGATAACCCGGTGAGAGAAACGTGCGGGGTTTGTAGACCGGAAAAGCGAGCCGGGCGGCAAAGCCGACCTGCGTGACTTCGTCGACGTAAATGCCGTCTTCGGGCAGCTCGGCGCGGATGGCCTCGAGGAAAGCAAGCTGCGGCGCCAGTTTCGCAAGACGCTGGCGTAACTTGGCCTGGCGCTCCAGCATTTCGTCGCGGCGTGATACGCGCCGGATGTTGAACTTGACCAGCTCGTCAATCAGCGTGCGCAGGATCGGCGCAGCGTCACCGACAAGCGCCACTTTCGGCTTGGTAATCCGCCCGGGCTCTTCAGGGTCGGCATCGACTCGCACAATTTGCAAAGCCTTGTCGACGCCCCACTGGTTCATCGGATGGAGAAGACGCGTGCCGACCGCAAGCACGGCATCGGCCTCAGCCCATAATTCGTGGCCCAATGGCAGCGTCACGCTGAGCGGGTCTCGCGAATCCAGCACGCCGCGGCCGCGACGATAGGCGAGTACGGGCGCCTGCAACATGCTCGAGAGCAGCGTTATTTCGGGCGACGCATCCTGTGCGCCACCGCCAGCCACGATGAGCACGCGGTTCGCCTTGCCGAGAACTCTTGCCGCGGCACGCACCTTGTCGATGTTTATCTTCAGCGGACGCGGTGTCACTGGCCCCACGATCGCAGGCACCGGCGCGCGTCTGCCCCAAACGTCGATAGGGCATTCGATTGCTGCCGGACCGGGACGCCTGTGAGTCATGGATTGAATGGCCTTGGAAACTTTTACGGACGCCTCGGCTGGACCGCGAATAAAGGATGAATGATCGACAAGACGGGCCACGATTCCGGCCTGATCTCTGATCTCGTGGAGGTGACCGTGCGCTTTCCCGATTGCTGCCTCCGGAATTTGCCCGATGAGAGCAAGGACCGGTGCGTTCATTCCATATGCCGTCAGAAGAGCAGCCCCGGAATTGAGCAGACCAGGTCCGGGAACGACTGCGAAAGCTTGCGGCTTCCCGGTCGACAGCGCCGCGCCGAGCGCCATGTAGGCGGCGCCTTGCTCGTGACGGGTATGAACCACACGCAGGTTTTCGGAGTTACGCTGGAAGGCATCGAACAGGTGATCGTTATGGATGCCCGGCAGCGCATAGACAGTGTCGAGGCCGTGCGCGATCAGAGTTGCCACCGCGGCCTCGGCGGTTGACATTTCGGTCCCCGCGGGGCGCGTCTTCTTTGTCTTTTTTCTGGTTTTGGTCATGCGTATCCGGTCACCTTAAAACCAACTGTGCAGGCCGCGGGCAAGCGTGTCGAGGCACTTGCGCAAGTCCGAGTTTTCGAGGCCGGTTGTCTTGACAAAGCCGACCCCTCATGCGCTTTTCGCCCGCTTCACACCAAGATTCTGACTCGTCTCCCGGCAAGCACAAAAACCCTCTCATGCATCGATATCGCACACACAAATGCGGCGACCTACGCGAGAGCGATATCGGCAAAGTCGTACGCCTTTCGGGATGGTGTCACCGCATCCGAGATCACGGCGGCGTCCTATTTATTGACCTGCGCGACCACTATGGCCTGACCCAGGTCGTTGCCGACCCGGACAGCATGGCTTTCAAGCTGGCCGAGACACTGCGCGCGGAATGGGTCGTGCGCATCGACGGCAAGGTACGCAAGCGTCCGGCGGGTACCGAGAATTCCGAGCTGCCTACGGGGCAGGTCGAGATCTACATCGATGAAATCGAGGCGCTCGGCCCCGCGGCGGAACTGCCAATGCCGGTCTTTGGCGAGCAGGACTACCCTGAAGAGATCAGGCTTAAGTACCGTTTTCTGGATCTGCGCCGCGAGCATTTGCAGAACAACATCATGCTGCGCGGCAAGGTCATCGACTCGATCCGCCGGCGGATGAAGGAAGCGGGCTTCTTCGAATTCCAGACGCCGATCCTCACGGCGTCTTCACCCGAAGGCGCGCGCGACTACCTCGTGCCCTCGCGGCTGCATCCGGGAAAATTCTACGCGCTGCCGCAGGCGCCGCAGCAATTCAAGCAGCTGATCATGGTCGCGGGTTTCGACCGTTATTTCCAGATCGCGCCGTGCTTCCGCGACGAGGA
>DASSSM010000378.1:0-5250 GCA_035708425.1 Pseudolabrys sp. | reverse complement strand
TGAAGATGGGGCAGCTTGAATCTGCGATCAACGACTACAGCTCGGTGTTGCGCATCGAGCCAGCGCTCGCCACCGCGCTTTACGGACGCGGGCTTGCCCGAATCAAGAAGGGCGACGCAACGGGCGGCAATGCCGATCTCGCTGCCGCCGGAAAGCTTGAGAAAAAGATCGCCGAGGACTTCTCGCACTACGGCATTCAATAGGTTTGCGGAGCGCGACCGGCAGTCAACTCAAAGATCGATAATCTGGCCCTCGCGTGCCGTTACGGTCCCTTCGCGAACATCGTTCGCTTCGGCGGCGAGCGCATCCATGAAGTCGTCGTCGTGAGACGGGTCGTGGTGGAACAGGCAGAGATGCTTGACGTTGGCTTTCTCGGCCAGACGAATTCCGCGCAGCCAGGTCGAGTGGCCCCAACCGATCCGTGACACGATTTCATCCTCGGTATAGGTCGCATCGTAGACCGCCAGGTCGGCGTGATTGGCCAGCGACAAAAGGTCGTTATCGCATTTGCCAGGGAATCCTTCCGTGTCGCTGACCAGCGCGAAGGTGCGCTCGCCATATTCAAGACGATACCCGTTGCTGCCATCGGGGTGATCGAGCGGCGCAGTGCGCAAAACGACATTTTCATGCGGGCGCAGGACGTCGCCTGACCGGAAATCGTGAAACTCGATTGCGGCCTTGAAGATTTCGATCTGGATCGGAAACAGCGGCGAGCTCATCAAACCGCGCATCACACGCTCGATGCTGTTGGCCGGCAACAAATTGCCGGCCCAAACACGCACGCGATAACCCTTGCGAAACAACGGGGCGAAGAACGGCAAGCCCACCACATGATCGAGATGGCAGTGCGTAATGAAAATATCGACGTGGCGTATGCTCTTGTCCTTGATGAGCTCGAGCCCGAGCGGGCGCAGTCCGGTGCCGGCGTCAAAAACAAGGACATGCTCACCGCAGCGAACTTCGATGCAGGGCGTGTTGCCGCCATAGCGAATTGTCGATGAACCGGGGCAGGCGATGCTTCCTCGGACACCCCAGAACCGAACCCGCATCGGCGATTTTGACATCCACGCGCGCCCGAAAATCACGTCAAACGTTTGTATTTGGAATGGGTGGCGATGTCGAGCAGTGCGCCACTGGCGATAGACAGAATCTATTTTGATTTGGATTTTATACGGCCGTGCGTGGAATTGCGTGCGTCCAAGACTTGTTCGGCGGCGGCGACGCCCGTTTCCCATCCGCCATGCGCAGTAGAGAAATCGCCTCGGGAACAGGCCTCGCCGGCGAAGAATAGCCGGCCGTCAACGGGCGCTGCGAGCACCGCACGGCAGTCAGCCATTCCGGGAATTGCATATGAATATGAGCCGCGCGCGAATGGATCCGCACGCCAGCGATGGACGCGAATTGGTTTTACTCTTTGCGCAAATTTACTGCCGAGCAGGTCGACCAGCTGCGACACCGCAAAATCAAAAAACGCGTTCTCGCCATTCGCCTCGAGATTGGCTGCGCACCGCCCCCCAAAATAAACCTCGATCTGCGGACGGCCGAACGGCCGCAGATGATAGGTTGCCGTCGCCGCTCGATCGGTGGCGCCGAACAGCCGGCTGTCCTTTTCGAATTCCTCGGCGTTCTCAAGCGAGAGAAAAAGCTTGTCATCAAGGCCGAGCGGCAGGTTTTGCGCTGCCGTCATCTTCTCAGGAAGCGAAGGCGTGAAGAAGCCATCGGACTCCGCAAGTACCGTCGTTGGAAGAGTAATGATGACTTGTTCGGACTCGATTGTGCCGTCCGGCGTTTCGATCCTGAGGCGCTTCCCGCTGTGGTCGATCCTGTGCACCGGACAATTGAGCTTTGCCGGCAATGAATCTCCGCAGGCTGCAATCGTCGCGCCATAGCCTTCGACAATCCGCCAATTGACTCCAGTGTCCTCAAAATTGTCGAAATCGCGTATCGACAAACGATCAAGCTCGGCACCGCTGATGTAGGTTGCGATCGCGTTGATCAACTCATTCCATCGTCCACCCGGGGTGAGCAGTTCGGCCGCGGCAATGTCGGGGTCTGTTTGCGCGCGGTCGCTGACCCGCGCGAAAAACTCTTCCTGGCTCTTCAGGAAGTCCTTTTGGCCTCCAATTGGAAATCCGATCGGAAGCGATGGTCGTCTCCAGGGTGGCGGCGTCTTGTCGATAGTCTTCCGCTGCTCTTCAGCGACGGCCACCCATGGATTCCGGTCAGCGGAATGAAGCCAGCCGCAACCGAGGTCGATTGGAAATCCAGATGGATCCGTGATTGTCCAGGCGCGTCCTCCAAGACGCGGACGTGCTTCGACAATGAGACATTTTACGCCGGCATTTTTCAGCCGTCGGCCTGCCGCGATTCCAGCCGCGCCGCCGCCGACGATCACGGTCTCGATGTCATTGTTTGCCATTTGCGAGAATCTTTACTCGGCCGTTAGAGGCAATAGCCGCATGTAGGTATGAAATGAAGATTTTGATACCTCCGAAAACGTCCCCAACTCATGCACGGTGAATTGATGTGCCGCCGCAAATTTGACGCACATCGCCGGAAGTTTTTTGTGGTCAAAAAAACGGGATGGAGGGATCGGATGCGCAAGATTGTACTGCTTGCTGTGATGGCGCTGACACTCGCCGGATGCCAGACGGCGCGCGAAGACCGCATACTCGGTGGTTCGCTGATCGGCGGCGGCACGGGCGCGTTGATAGGGGGTCTCGCGGGTGGAACGGCAGGTGCCGCGGTTGCGGGTGGATTGGTCGGTGCCGCCGCCGGCGCGATCATTGCCGATGCGACCCGTCCGGGACGCTGTTACTACCATACCCGCTCCGGACACCGGCGTTACGTGCGCTGCCCGTAGCGCGCAAGCCTAGTGCTGCATTCCCCAGAGATTGACGGTGCGCGCCTCGATTGCGCGGAAGATTACGGATTCGACCGCAAGCCCGATGAGAATGACGGTCAGCAGGCCGGAGAATACCGTTGCGGTGTCGAGATCGTTGCGGGCTTCAAAAATGTACCAGCCGATTCCTCCGGATCGTGCCGACACGCCGAAGACCAGCTCCGCCGCCACCAGCGTGCGCCAGGCGAAGGCCCAGCCGATCTTGAGGCCGGCCAAAATGGAAGGAAAAGCGGCGGGGATCAGAATGAAGCCGACATAGCGTGCGCCTGTCAGCCCCACATTGCGGCCGCTCATGCGCAGCGTCTCGGGCACGCTGCGAAACCCACTGAGGGTGTTGAGTGCCACCGCCCACAGCACGGAATGTATAATGACGAAAACGAGTGACGGCGTGCCGAGACCGAACCAGATCAGCGCCAGCGGCAGGAGGGCGATCGCCGGCAGTGGATTGAACATGGCCGTCAGCGTGGACAGAATCCGCGTTCCTACTCCGCTGGCGACCGCAATGGTCGTGAACATGGCGGCGAATGCCAGTCCGAGAGCGTAGCCGATCGCGAGCGTGCGCAGCGACGTGAATGTCCGGTCGATCAACACGCCATTGGCGATGTCCTTCCCAAACGTACTTACCGTTTCGCTGAAGGTAGGAAACAGCAGCGAATTGTTGAGCCAGCGCGCGTAGATTTCCCAAACGACGATGAGAGCGACGAGGATCGTCAGCCGCTGCACAGCGTCATTATTGGCAATGTGCTCGTAGAACGTCAGCGGGCGCTCGACGTCGCCGATGACGGCCGTGTCGGCGAGTTCCACTTCAAGCTCAGGCCGCTGCGGCGGAGTCTGTTGCGGGTTCACGCTCTGGCACCTTGTGCGTTGTCGAACAGCAAAGCGTGAATGCGTTGCGAGAGCGTGCCGAATTCCGGCTCGCCGACACTGTTGTGGTCGAGGCCGCTGGCATCGAGCTCCGCACGCACGCGGCCCGGATGCGGCGACAGCACCAATATGCGCGAACCGATGATGATCGCTTCCTCGATCGAGTGGGTCACAAAGAGCACGGTAAATTTCAGCTGATCCCACAGCGACAGCAGCTCCTGCTGCATCGTGCGCCGGGTGAGGGCGTCGAGTGCGGCGAACGGTTCATCCATCAAGAGAATGTCGGGTTCAAGCGCCATTGCGCGCGCTATGGCAACGCGCATCTTCATGCCGCCCGACAACATGTGCGGATAAATGTCGCGGAATTCAGTCAGCCCCACCTTTGCGATGGCAGCGTCGGCGCGTTCGGCCGCTTCGCTGCTTGCAAACTTTCGCGTCACCTTCATGGGAAAGATGACATTCTGATAGGCGGTTTTCCACGGCATCAGCTGCTCGAATTCCTGGAAGACCATCATGCGGTCGGGGCCGGGTGATCTGATCTCTCGCTCGCGAATGCGGATCGAGCCTTCCGTCGGCGGCATGAATCCGCCCACCGCCTTGAGCAAAGTGGATTTGCCGCAGCCCGATGGGCCGAGGATCACGTAACGGTCGCCCTGATGAACGGAGAAATCGACGCGATAGGTCGCCGTCACCAGATGACGCGGCGTCTTGTATTGGAGCGTTACGCCCTTCGCATCGAGCAGCGCGGATGTCATCAGAAACCGCCGTCGACCGCAGGCCAAAGCCTCTGCCGAACCTTGCTCATTGATCCTCCCACACCCGCGTCTTTGTTCTGTTTTGCGCGACGCGCCCTGCGCTACGATAGCGCGGCCAGCGGTCATTCGGTCAAGGAGTTGTTCGATGCCGGACCTGACGTCTCTCATTCGGGAAGCGTTGATGGAGCGCTTCGGCGAAGAATTTAGGATCGGCGATGATTTGTCCGGTCTCGACGGACTTGCCCGGATTGCGGTGCACCGCGTGCATCGCCGCTATCTCGCGCGGGACGTCGCGCCTGACCTGCTGCGTCTGCTCTGCGCGTGCGCGCTTTCGGCGCCGTCAAAGAGCGACTTGCAACAAGGCGATATTCTTGTGATCCGCGACAGAGCGAAGCGCGATGCGATTGCCGGGCTGCTGCCGGAGATCCCATGGGTAAGTGACGCTCCGGTGTTTCTCGTCTTTCTCGCCAACGGGCGCCGACTCCCGGAAATCTCGCGGCTGCGAGGCAAGCCGTTCCCCAACGATCATCTCGATCTTTTCTTCAATGCGACGGTCGACGCCGCCATTGTCATGACAACGTTCCTGCACGCGGCCGAAGCCGCCGGTCTCGGCTGCTGCCCGATCAGCGTGATCCGGGATCACGCCAGGGTAATAAGTGACATGCTGGATCTGCCGGCAAAGGTCGTACCGGTGGCGGGAATGTGCGTCGGCTGGCCGGCGGAGGAGGG
>DASSSM010000377.1:0-3939 GCA_035708425.1 Pseudolabrys sp. | reverse complement strand
CGAATCATCGCCGGCCCGCCGATGTCGATATTCTCGATGCAATCGTCGAACGAGGCGCCCTTCTCGACCGTCGATTCGAACGGATAGAGATTGACCACGAGCAGATCGATCGGCCTGATCTGATGCTGCTCCATCGCCGCGACGTGCTCTTTGTTGCCGCGGATCGCGAGCAAGCCGCCATGCACTTTCGGATGCAGCGTCTTAACGCGGCCATCCATCATTTCGGGAGAGCCGGTCAGTTCGGCGACATCGATTACGGCAAGTCCGGCATCCTTGAGAGCCTTGGCGGTGCCGCCCGTCGAAATCAGCTCAACGCCGAAGCCCGCCAGCGCGGTCGCAAATGTAACCAGCCCGGTCTTGTCGGAGACCGAAAGCAAAGCGCGGGTTACGCGTCGCGGGTGGCTGACCATGAGGCACGAGCTAGCACATCAACGGGCCTGAAGTGTATTCGGCCGTAACGCATGTGAGCACTGCATCCACAAGCATCGATTCTATAGCGGCAATTCCGGCTCGTGAGCGCGGTCGGGACGTGCGCCCGGGCTGGCAGGCGGCGTGTGGCGGAAGCTCCAGCGCACATTGTCCTGCTCGCCCACACGCCCATAAATGACAATTTGCACCGTCCGGCGCGGGCCGTCTGAGCCGGCCAGGAACACGCTTTCCTCGATTTCAACGGAGTCGGCCAGAGTTGCGAAGGTCCATACTTCGCGATCTTGCAAAAGCAGGATGACGCCTCGTCCGTCAGCGAGGCGGCTCGCCTTGATTGCGGGGTGCAGATGAAATCGGACGGCAAATTCGACTCCCGGGCCTGAAGAGACCGCCCGGCCGTCTGTCGTCGTGAAGCTGTCGTCTCCATCGAGCACCCGGCCATCTGCGCTCAGCCGAATAGCGCGGTGGTGGATGACGTCGCAGTCGCTTGCGTAGCCGTCGTGGGCGGCGCGCAGCACTGTACCACTGGGATCGCGCTCGACATGGACATCGTGTGGCCCGCCTACGATCGGCGTGCCGCCGAGCAGCCGCCGGGCTGCGGCGGATTCGAGAAAATGGCACGACGATTGCTCGTTAATCGTCACGGTCGAGTGCGCCGGCGTCGCACGCGCGACCTGGCGCCAATTCTCCTTGTTGACCGCCGGCAATCCGCAATTGATGACCAGCCGGTGCTGCTTCCACGACATTTCGAACGACAGACAGCCGGCATGAGCCTCCTGGCTCACGGCTACCGGTGGAGCCTTTCCCGTATCCATCAGGAGCGCGGTCTGTCCGGCTTCGACGCGCTGATAGCCTGAATGCGGAGCATTCGAGACGGGCGTGCCCCGTGCATCGTCATAGGCCAGAATGGTGGCGAGCAGATCGACCGGTGTGGGCCCCATGCCATTGAACTGCGCAAAGTTTCCGTCGCCGTGGCGGAAGAAGCGCAGCATGGGCATGATTCGGTCGATGGCATTGTTGAGCGCCTGCGGCGGCTGCAACTGACGCGCGGAGAACAACTGACGCAGCGGCAACAGGTCGGCCAGCAATTCAATCAGCGTGCCGGGATTTCGGCTGATGTGGCCGCCATCGGGCAGAATTTGCGTGCGCAATTCGTCGATCAGACGACGCACGTTGGAACGCAGATGTCCCGATTGGCCTTGCATGCAAAGCGTTGCGTAAGTCAGGGCGATCACGGCCTGCAGGCGGGGCAGGCCGTCGCGCGTCTGATTGAGCGTGCGGCGTAGATAGCGCACCTGTCGCGACAGGCTGCGGATAAAGCGTCGATAAAAGCGCGCGTCGGCGTCCTGCAAGATAAAAGGTGCCTGGCTGAGCCAGCAGATCACACGGCGCGAGAGAACGTCGGCGCGCCAGCCTGTCGTGTGCCATCGGCCTTGAATGTTGATCCACTCGTCGATCAGCGAGCGTGCATTGGCGCGCGTGATCGCCGAATCGGCGGCGCGCAGATGGCGCAGCCAGACGAAGCCGAGCAACGTCACCGCCCATTCGTCGGATGGTGGCGTCATTTCAAAAGGCGACCGGCGGTCGCAGATGACGACCTTGCCGGCAAAGGCAAAACGCCCGGCGTAGATTTCGCTTGCGCGCGTGGCATCGGCGGTGCGCAGATCCTGCGGCGCGATCACCAGCCTGTCGGTCTTGGTCGAGGCGAAGCGCCAGCGCAGCAGCGGATGCGCATTGATGCGGCCGAGCAGGCTACGGAAGGCGCGGCGCCCGATGAGCACGGAGAGCCTGGCTCGCTCCGCGACCGAAACCCGCATCATCAATCCGCTCGTCCCCTGGTGCGCGTACCGATCCGTAAGCGCGGCTGACACGATAGCGAAGGGTCGGGAAAGCGCCAATATCTCAATCCGCCTGCGGATTTACGCTGATTTGCGGGTGAGGCGAGCTGCATAAAAACCGTCGAGCCCACCCCAGCGTGGATCCGAATCAGGCAGATGCATCGGTAACGTCCGCAAGTCACCATCGTCGGTGACGAATTCACGGCGGTCGAAGACGTCCTGCGGGATAACAGGCTTTCGCGTCACGCGCGGATCGCGCGTGAGCAAGGCGGTGATCTGATCCTCGCCTTCCTCCGGCTCCAGCGAGCAGACGCAATAGACGAGCGTGCCGCCGGGCTTGAGCATCTCCACAGCGCGATCGAGCAACCGATGTTGTAGCGACGTGAGCGCTGAAAGATCGGCTTCAGTCTTCAGCCAGGGCACGTCGGGGTGGCGGCGGATTGTGCCCGTCGAAGAGCACGGCGCATCGAGCAGGATCGCATCGAACGGTTCCGCTTGCCACTCCAGCGCGTCGGCCGCAACGGTATCCGCTTTGAGGCTGAGACGCGCGAAATTCTCGCGCAGCCGATTGAGCCGCGCTGGAGAACGGTCGACTGCGGTCACGTTCGCGCCGGCAAAAGCGAGCTGCGCCGTTTTTCCACCCGGTGCCGCGCAGAGGTCGGCGACCCGCGCCCCGCGCAGATCGCCGAACAGATTTACCGGTAGCGCTGCGGCTGCGTCCTGTACCCACCACGCGCCCTCTGAAAAACCCGGGAGCAAGGAGATCGCGCCATGCGCCGACGTTCGCACAGTTCCTGTTGGCAGCACGCGACCGCGCAGGCGTTCCGCCCAGGAGTCTGCGTTGTCCTTGACCGTAATATCGAGAGCCGGCTCGTGCCCGATCGCCGTCGCGATGGCCCGCGCGGTGTCGCGGCCATATGTCTTGCTCCAGCGTTTAAGCAGCCAGTCTGGCGTGTCACGTGAAACGTCGCCGGATTGCGCCGCTGCGCCTATTTGTGCGACGCGGCGCAAGACGGCGTTTACAAGGCCGGCGTACCGTGCCGCGCGTCGGTCGCCCTGAGCGAGACGCACCGACAGGTCGACGGCGGCATGGTCGGGGACTTCGAGCCAAAGAATTTGAGCCGCCCCGAGCAGGAGGATGGTTTCGACGCGCGGAGCGTCGGCGGGGAATCCCTTTTCGAGAAATCCGCCGACCAGATGGCGAAGCGTGCCGAGACGGCGCAAAACCGTCGCAGCCAACCGGCGCGTCAGCGCGCGATCGCGGTCGGCAAGCGCTGCAAGGCCGGGATGGGCGCTCTTGCCCGAGAGCAACTCGTCGAGCGCGATGTGGCGCCGCAACACGCCGTCGAGAATATCGGCGGCAATTCTTCGGGCGGCGAGGCCGGGGACTTCCGGCTGGGGCAAGGTGCGCGGGCGCGCCATACGCCGATAGTTGCAGATAAATTGTGTCGGGGTCGCGAACTTCTGCCAAAAAATTCAGCAACGCACAGTTTTAGCCGCGATCTACTGCTCGACGACCACCGGCGTGCCGACGCTTACAAGCCGGTAAAGCTAATATCCCTGTTGTACATGCGGACGCAGCCATGTGAGACGAAGCCGCCGATCGAGGTGGGGCGGTTGGCGCCGTGAATCGCGTATTCGCCGCCGCGCATGGTGAGAGCGGCCGCGCCCATCG
>DASSSM010000376.1:0-5723 GCA_035708425.1 Pseudolabrys sp. | reverse complement strand
CGTGGCCGTGGATCTGTGCGGGCTCGCAGTTGCGGGCGGCCTTTTCATCGTGCCCGCTTTTTCGGCGGTGCAAGCCTGGAGCGGCGTTGATCACCGCGCGCGAACCATCGCTGCGATCAATTTGCTCAACGCGGCATTCATGACCGGCGCTACAATCCTTGTGGCGGTCATGCAGAAATTCGGAGCGACCGTACCCGCTCTATTCTTGCTGATCGGCGCAATGACGCTTCTGGTTGCGCTGGCGATTTCGAAGACGATGCCGAAATCCGGATAGTCTACTTCCGCATCTTCAGCACGCGATCGACCATCTCTCCGGCGACACCAAGATAGTTCGCCGGATCGACCAGTTTTTCCAGCTTCTTGCGGTCGGCGTGCTTGGCAATTTCCTTGTTTTCCGCGAGCAGATCGATCAGGGGTCGCCCAGTCCTAACCACGTCGCGGCAGATGTCATAGACGAGATCGTGCGCCTTGTTGCGGCCGAGGTCCGCGCCCAGGCCCATCATCACCGCTTCTGACATGATCAATCCTTTGGTGATGTCGAGGTTTTCGCGCATCTTCTTCTCGTTGACCTGAAGGCCCTCGACAAGGAAGCGCGTCTGCGCCAGCGCGCCTGCCGACAGCATGAAAATTTCCGGCAGCGCGATCCATTCGATTTCCCAAGGTCCTGTCGCCCGCTCATGGTCTTCGACCTGGGCCTCCAGCAGGGCCGCAACGAGCTGGCGCACCATTGCGGTTTGCGCGGTGATGTAGACTGACGAAATTGGGTTGCGCTTCTGGGGCATCGTCGATGACGAGCCGCGGCCGGCATGAAACGGCTCGAATACTTCCTCGACTTCTGTCTGCATCAGAAGCTTCACATCGAATGCGATCTTGCCGCAGCTTCCGGTGACGAGCCCAAGGAAACATCCAACCTCCGCGATGCGGTCGCGCACCGTGTGCCAGGAAATTTCCGGCTGGCCGAGCTTGAGCTCTTTCATCAGCTCGTCCTGCACTTTCAGCCCGTCCTTGCCGAGCGAGGACAGCGTTCCGGCGGCGCCGCCGAATTCGCCCACGAGCACGCGCGGCTTCATTTCCTTGAGGCGTTGCTTATGGCGCTCAAATGCGGCCAGCATCGTCGCCATCTTGTATCCGAAGGTGATCGGCACGGCCTGCTGCAGATTGCTTCGCCCGGCCATCGGCGTGTCGCGGTACTTTTTCGCAAGTGCGGCGAGGCCATCGCAAATTCCCTCGATATCCTTCTCGATGATCGCGAGCGCCTCGCGAATTTGCATGATTGTTGCGGTGTCAGTGATGTCCTGGGTGGTGGCGCCCCAATGTGACCATTCCCCGAGCCCATCCTTGCAGAGCTTCACAAGCTGCTGGACGACAGGCAGAACCGGATAGCCGATCTTTTCGGTCGCCTCCTTCAGTTTTGTCATGTCGATCTTGTCGGCCGAGCAGTGGCGTACGATTTCAGCGGCGGCTTCCTTCGGAATGATGCCAAGCTTGGCTTGCGCGCGCGCAAGCGCGGCCTCGAAGTCGAGATATTTCTGCACCCGGTTTTCATCGGAGAAGACATTTCGCATCGCTTCTGTCGTGAAGATGTCGCGGAATACCGCGGAATCGAGGATCGTTGAGGGCATTCGGGCTCTCCCATGGGCGCTCGCGGCGCACGTTAGCGTTTCCCGCGTACCGATCAACTCAGGGTGTTGCGCGCGAAGCGATTTCAGTCCCAAACTGCCTGTCCGCACTAGCCGACCGGAGGACACGTATGACCGTCATGACAAGACCCGAGAAGACTTTTCGGCTTGAGCCCGTGCATCCAAAGCCTGAAGAGGCGCACACGATGCCTTATGCGCCCGCCATCCATATTGTCGGTGCATGTGATCTGATGTTCGTTTCGGGGGCGACGCCGTCTCCGCTCTATCACAAGCACCCGCACGTCGATGAAGAGCACGTTCATCCACACTCGATCGAGGAG
Source organism: Pseudolabrys sp. (assembly GCA_035708425.1). Classification (GTDB taxonomy): domain Bacteria; phylum Pseudomonadota; class Alphaproteobacteria; order Rhizobiales; family Xanthobacteraceae; genus Pseudolabrys. Next base: position 3,763 of record DASSSM010000376.1, on the reverse strand, counting down.
CAGACCGAACGTGCGATGGCAGCGATCAAGTCAATCCTCGACCATGTCGGCGCCAGCTGGCGCGACGTCGTGAAGATTACGAAGTATCTGACGGATTTCCGTGACGCCGATGCCATGCATCGCACCATGGGCAAGTATTTCGGGGACTGGCGGCCGGCCAGCACGACGGTCTGCATCAACCAGCTTTCGTCGCCGGGCGCACGCGTTGAGCTCGACATGATCGTGGCGTTACCGAAGAAAGCGACGTGACGCTTCCTCCACATCTTGCGCGCATCGTCGAAGCCGAATATCCGCGTTTCTCCGAACAGGAGATGACGCGGCGTCGCGCGGCGGTCGAAACGCTGCTGGCGCAAGCCGAATGCGATCATCTGGTCTTTTGCGGCGCCAATCGTTTCGGCTCGGCCGTGCAGTGGCTGACGCAATGGCCGGTGACGGCCGAAGCCGTCGGCGTGCTTGCGCCGCGCGAGCGGGATGCGCTGTTCGTGCAACATGTCAATCACGCGCCCCAAGCCAGCATTCTTGCCGACAAGGCCGATGTGGCCTGGGGCGGTGAGTCGTCAATTGCCGCTGCGATAAAGACGCTCGAACGGCGCGGTGCGCGTGCAGATCGGATCGCGACCCTCGGGCCGATGACAGCCGAGCAGCATGCTGCTCTGTCGGCGAAATTTGGAAAGCTCAAGAACCTCAATCGTGACTACGTCCGCCTGCGGCAGGTGAAATCGCCTGAGGAGCTCGATTGGCTGCGCATCGGCGCACACTTCAGCGATCTCGGCATGGCCGCGCTGCGTGCCGGGCTAAAGCCTGGCCTGAATGAAAGGGAACTCGGCGACCTCGTGGAGCGCCCGTACATTTCGTACGGCGCAACCAATGTCATCCACTATATCGGTGCCACGTCGATGCGAACGCCCGATCTAGGCGTACCGCGCCAATTTCCGCGCATGCGGCGCGTCCAATCTGGTGACGTTGTGGTTGCGGAGATTGCCGCGGCGTTCTGGGATCACCCGGGTCAGGTTCTGCGCAGTTTCGCGCTCGGCGAACCGAGCAAGCTCTACCACAATCTGCATGCGGCGGCGGATGCCGCCTTCGAAGCGATTGCCTCGGTGCTCAAGGCGGGCGCTGGCCCGGCGCAGGTCATCGAAGCGTCCGGTGTCATCGAAGATGCTGGCTTCACGATCATCGACGATCTTTTGCACGGGTACGGAGGGGGCTATTTGCCGCCAATTCTCGGCACCAAAAGCCGTCCGGCGGGTCCGGTACCGGACGAGCCGTTCCGTGCCGGCCAGACGGTCGTGATCCAGCCCAACGTGGTGACGCGCGACGGTAAAGCCGGCGTGCAGACCGGCGAGATGGTTTTGATCACCGCCACGGGAATCGAACGGATGCATTCATTGCTGCGCGGTTTCCAGATTATCTGAGCTGTTCCGCCATCCAGTCCGCGCTTTGCGACCGCCAGCGGTAGGCACGGTTGGTTGCAATGTGATTGCCGTCTTCGATCATCATCAGCTCCACCGGCCCCTTCGCTTCGCGCGCAAGACGCTCGGCATCCTTCGCCGGCACGATCCGGTCGAGCCGGCCGTTTACGATGAAAAGCGGGCAAGTGATGTTTTGCGCGACGCCTTCCAGCGAAAGCGTTGCCGCGTTCTTGCGAGCCTCATCCTGCGTCTTGCAGTGGCTGCGCACGCGGAATGCTTCGCGCGTAAGCTCCGGCAGGCCATCCCAGGCCGCACCCCAGTTGAACGGTCCACCCAGCGCGATGCAAGCCTTGATGCGCTTGTCGAAGGCTGCCGCGCGTGGCGCGTAGTAACCGCCGAGGCTTACGCCCCACATGCCGATGCGCTTGGCATCGAGATCACCGCGCTTTTCGACGAAGTCGAGCACGGCCTTCACCGGCACCTCGTAGTCGCCACGAATCGCAAGGTCGTATTGGGCTTCGCCCTGTCCGGGGCCTTCGAAGATCAATGTCGCGACCCCGCGCGCGAGAAACGGTGCCTCGTAAGCGTCGCCTTCTTCCTTGGTGGAATCGAGCCCTACCGCCATCATGAGAACGGGGGCCTTATCGACGCCTACGGGCTTGCGCAGGATGCCGGCGAGCGTTTTGCCCTGATAGGGGATTTCGACACGTTCGCCGGGCGGCCGGAGATAGGGAAGTGCGGCCTGCCGGCACTCGATCTGCTTTTTGTGCGCGGCCTTCATCTGTGCCTGATCATGCACGAACAGGAATGACGCAAAGTGATAGTAAACGCCGGCGCGCTGCAGGCATTCGCCGGCGGTCAGCAGGCGTTTCTTCGCGAGCGCCTCACGGCCAAGCTGCTCGTGGTGCGCTGCGCGCTTCGACCAGGCGCCGCACCATTCGTCATAGGATGCAATTGAACTTGTGACCTCCTCGAAGTCGGTAAGCACGACGCCGTTGGCGACGAAACGCGGGCCCCAATGGGCAACGGCAGCCTTGAGGCGGGGATCGGACGACATGCGCCTTACAGTCCTTATTTCTTGAGGGCTAGCTCGCCTTTTCGTCGCGACGGTACCACGGCATGAAGCGACGCGTGCTCCAGTTCACGAGCAACTCGAAGCCGACGCCAAAGGCGGCAAGCAGCAAGACGCCGACGAAGGCCTCGTTGTGATGATAGGAGCGCGAATTGTAGAGGATGTAATAGCCAAGCCCGCCGATCGAGATGAAGAACTCGGCTACCACCGCGCCGATCAAGGCACGCCCCGCGGCCAGCCGGAATCCGGCGAGCAGATAGGGCATTGAGGACGGGAGCACGATTCCAATCAGCATGCTCAGTCGGTTTGAGCGAAACGAGCGCGCGACCTCCATGTATTCGCGCGGCACCGAGCGGGCACCATCCGCAACATTGACGATGATCGAGAAGATCGCGGCAAAGATGATGGTGGCGATGCGGGTTGCGCTGGAATAGCCGAACCACAACGAGAACAGCGGCAGCACAACAATCATCGGCATCGCGTAGAAGCCGTTCACGTAATGGCGAATTGCGCGGTCGAAGGCCGTACTACGACCGATGAGCAGGCCAAAGATCGTCCCGAAGACAAGCGCGATCGCGAGGCCTTCTGCCACAGCGGTCAGGGTCGCGCCGGTGGCTTTCAGAAACGCCGGATCGGTGATGACTCGCGGAATCGCCATCACCACCGCGCTCGGCTTTGCGACATAGGCCGGCGCCAGCGTTCGCACGACGAATTCCCACAGCAGCAGAAGTACAATGCCTGTAAGTAAGCGCGGCAGGAACGTTGTACGCAATCGGTCGGTCAGTGGTGACCCTTTCGGCGTACTGACGAGCGGAATGGAGACGTTAACTGTGGATTCGGCCACGGCCTAATTTCTCCAACGTGCGAAATGGTGCTCGATCACGAGGCCGAGCCGCATCAATCCGACGCCGACCAGGCCGATGACAAAAATCGAAGCGAACACGCCGGCAGTGTCGAAATTCTGCGACGCGCCCATGATCAGCTGACCGAGCCCCGTCGAGCTCAGGAAGAATTCCGCGGCGACCATTCCGACCAGCGCGCGGCCGATCGCCTGGCGGACACCGGTCATGGTGTAGGGCAGCGTGTAGGGAAGCATCACCTCGCGCCACAGCGCCCACTCGCTGGAGCGGAAAGACTTTGCGACCTCGATCAATTCCGGCTTGATGCTGCGGGCGCCTTCGACCGTGTTGTAGAGCACGGGAAATACTGCGAACAGGAAGACCACGAGCACCTTGGGTGCAAAGCCGAAGCCCATCATCGACAAGATGAACGGAATCAA
>DASSSM010000375.1:0-5634 GCA_035708425.1 Pseudolabrys sp. | reverse complement strand
GTTGTCAATTCCTGCGCAAGCATGGGAACCAACGCATCCGATCGAAATCATTGTCCCCGCCGGCACCGGCGGCGGCGCGGACCAGATGGCCCGCGTCATGCAGGGCATCATCACGAAGCACAATCTGTCCAAGCAGTCGGTCGTTGTGATCAATCAATCCGGTGGTGCAGGCGGTGAAGGCTTTTTGGCCGCAAAGAACGCCAAAGGTGATGGCCACAAGCTGATTATCACGCTGTCCAACCTGTTCACGACGCCGCTCGCGACCGGCATTCCATTCAATTGGAAGGATTTGACTCCGGTTGCGATGATGGCACTCGACGAGTTCGTCCTGTGGGTGAACGCCGATAAGCCGTACAAGTCCGTCAAGGACTATGTCGATGCGATCAAGGCCGCGCCCGACAACACCTTCAAGATGGGCGGCACAGGATCGAAACAGGAAGACCAGATCATCACCGTCGCGCTGGAAAAGGCGACCGGCAAGAAGCTGACCTACATTCCCTATAAAGGCGGCGGCGCGGTTGCCGTTCAGTTGGTCGGCGGTCACGTCGATTCCACGGTGAACAATCCGATCGAAGCCGTCGCACATTGGCGCGCCGGCAAGTTGCGGCCGCTGTGCGTGTTCGACAGCAAGAAGCTCGACTATAAAGAGAAGATCACTGCCGACATGTCGTGGAATGACATCCCGACTTGCAAATCGCAGGGCCTGGATATCGAATATCTGATGCTGCGCGGCTACTTCATGCCACCGGGCGTAACCAAAGATCAGGTCGCCTACTATGTTGATCTGTTCAAGAAAGTGCGCGAAACGCCCGAGTGGAAGAAGTTGATGGACGACGGAGCCTTCAACCAGACCTTCATGACCGGTGACGACTACGCTAAGTGGGTCGCAAACGCCGAGAAGTTGCATGAAGGCTTGATGAAAGAGGCCGGCTTCCTCGCCAAGACGAACTGATCTGCGGCACGTCTTCGAACCGCAGGACAAGTGGCAGGAATGAGCGAAACGGTAAATGAAACCGGTGGGGCGGGACCGTCCCACCGGGGTGTTGAAATTGGCGTGGCTGTTGCCATGGCCATCCTCGCGTTGATCGGAATCTACGGAAGCATCAAGGTCGGTATCGGTTGGGGCGCAGAGGGTCCGCGGGCCGGCTTCTTCCCATTCTACGTCAGCCTTGCGGTTCTGATTTCCTGCGCGGTGAATATTACGAAGGTTGTGTTAGTCCCGGGTGACGGCTCGCTGTTCGCAGAGTGGGGACAGATCCGCCAGGTACTGGCGGTGGTGGTGCCCACCGCAATTTACGTCGCCGCTATTCCGTTTCTTGGAATATATGTGGCTTCGGCGCTGCTGATCATCGCGTTCATGAAATGGCTGGGCAAGTACAACTGGCTCATGTCGATTGCGGTCGGCGTGGTCGTTCCGATCCTCACATTTCTGATGTTCGAGGTCTGGTTTCTGGTGCCCCTACCGAAGGGGCCGCTCGAAAACTTCCTGGGGTACTGAGTTGGGTGACCGCCGGCAGGTGCTGTTCGGCGGTGCGAGGGACTAAGCGAAATGTTCGAAGATATCGGTAATCTGCTTCACGGTTTTGCGGTGGTCCTCCAGCCGTTCAACCTCCTGCTGATGGTCGTGGGCATCATCCTCGGCGTCATCGTCGGGGTTCTGCCGGGGTTGGGTGGCGCCAACGGCGTCGCGATTTTGCTCCCGCTGACGTTTTCAATGTCGCCGACCTCGGCGATCATCATGCTGTCGTGCATCTATTGGGGTGCACTGTTCGGCGGCGCGATCACGTCGATATTGTTCAACATACCCGGCGAGCCGTGGTCGGTCGCGACCACGTTCGACGGCTATCCGATGGCGCAGCAAGGGCGCGCCGGCGAAGCGCTCACGGCGGCCTTCACGTCATCGTTCGTCGGCGCGCTGTTTGCGGTCATCATGATCACCCTGGTGGCGCCGCTGGTCGCGAGCTTTGCATTGCGGTTCGGCCCGCCCGAGATCTTCTCGGTTTACTTTCTGGCCTTCTGCAGTTTCGTTGGCCTCAGCAAGGAGCCGCCGTTCAAGACGGTGGCCTCGATGATGCTCGGTTTTGCGCTCGGCTCGGTCGGGCTCGACCAGATGACCGGCCAGCTGCGCCTGACGTTCGGCGTCGAGCAGATGCTCAACGGCTTTGATTTTCTTATCGCCGTCATCGGCCTGTTCGGCATCGGCGAAATCCTGCTGACCATGGAGGAGGGGCTGAGCTTCCGCGGCAAGGCAGCCAAGATAAATCTGAAAATCGTATTCCAAACCTGGAAGCAGCTGCCGCGCTACTGGATGCTGTCTCTGCGCTCCTGCCTGATCGGCTGCTGGATGGGCATCAGCCCGGCCGGCGCGACGCCGGCTTCGTTCATGAGCTACGGCATCGCCAAGCGCATTTCGAAGCGCGGGCAAAATTTCGGTAAAGGCGAAATTGAAGGCGTGATTGCGCCCGAGACCGCGGCGCATGCCGCCGGCACGTCCGCGCTGCTGCCGATGATTTCCCTCGGCGTGCCCGGCTCGCCAACGGCCGCGGTGCTGCTTGGCGGCTTGCTGATCTGGGGCCTGCAGCCCGGCCCGTTGCTGTTCACCGAGCAGAAGGATTTCGTCTGGGGCCTGATCGCCAGCATGTATATGGGCAACATCGTCGGGCTGATCATCGTGCTGACCTGCGTGCCGCTGTTCGCCGCGATCCTGCGCATTCCGTTCAGCGTGATCGCGCCGGTCATCCTGGTGCTGTGCGCGATCGGCGCCTACACCGTGCATAACAACACCTTCGATGTAGTGATGATGCTGGTGTTCGGCGTCGCCGGTTACTTCATGAAGAAATGTAATTATCCGTTGGCGCCCATGGTGCTGGCGATCGTGCTTGGCGATAAAGCCGAAGAGTCGTTCCGTCAGTCGCTGCTTGCTTCGCAGGGCGGCCTCGGGGTGTTCTGGTCGAACGGTCTGGTGAGCACGATTATGGCGCTCGGTCTGATCGCCCTGTTCTGGCCGATCATTCAGTCCGGTTGGACCTGGCTGCGATCCGGCAAGTTGCGGCCGGCGCAATAGACCACGACCTAACGGCAAGCCAATGAATCCGCCCACAATTTCAGGCGGGTTGCGCCTGTCCACCCGTCTGGCATATTGTATACCAGCCATGAGTAGCCGTGACCGTAACTCCCGTCGTAGTGGTGTTTCCTCCCGCGGATCCGCTTCCCGCGCGCCACTCCCGCCGCATCCTGCGCTCGCGCCGATCGACGTAACTCCGAGCTTCAAGCACAAGGCCTACACCGCGTTGAAGAACGCGATCGTGGCGATGGACATCTACCGCAGCCGCGACGACATCCGGCTCGACGAGCGCAAGCTGGCGCAGGATTTCGGCATCAGCCGCACGCCGGTGCGCGAAGCCATGGCACAGCTCGAGAGCGAAGGCTTTGTGCGCTCGGTGCCGCGCCGCGGCATCTACGTCGTGCGCAAGACGAAGCGCGAGGTGATCGAGATGATCACCGCATGGGCAGCTCTCGAAAGCATGGCGGCGCGGCTTATCACAAAGACGGCGACCGACGAGGAGATCGCGGGCCTGCGCAAGATGTTCGCGACCTTCGAGAACGGCAAACTGCGGGCGCACCTCGACGAATATTCCGACGTCAACATCGAGTTTCACCAGACCATCATCCGGCTCAGCCGCAACGACGTGTTGATCGATCTCGCCGAGAACCTGTTCACGCATATGCGCATGATCCGCCGCACGACCATCGGCGAGCAGGATCGCGCCGACCGCTCGATCCGCGATCATATGAACATCATCGAAGCGCTTGAAGCCCGCGCGACCGATCGCGCGGAAGAACTGGTGCGCGACCACGCGCTCGGCCTCGCCGATCACGTGTCGCGCTATGCCGATTATCTCGATTGAACGAATAAAGCGACGGGAGACACTCATGGCCGAAGCAGCAGTGAAGGCAAAGCCCGAAACCGCGCCGGAAGCGGAACAGGAGCTGACCGACGGATTCCACCTCATCATCGATGCGCTCAAGCTCAACGGCCTGACCACGATCTATGGCGTGCCCGGAATTCCGATCACGGATTTCGGCCGCATGGCGCAGGCCTCCGGCATCCGCGTTATTTCGTTCCGCCACGAGCAGAACGCCGGCTATGCGGCCTCGATCGCCGGCTTCCTGACCAAAAAGCCCGGCATCTGCCTCACCGTGTCGGCGCCCGGCTTTCTCAACGGGCTCACCGCGCTTGCGCATGCGACCACCAACTGTTTCCCGATGATCCTGATCTCGGGCTCCTCCGAGCGCGAAATCGTTGACCTGCAGCAGGGCGACTACGAGGAGATGGACCAGCTCGCTATCGCCAAGCCGCTCTGCAAGGCGGCCTTCCGCATCCTGCACGCACACGACATCGGCATCGGCATTGCGCGCGCGATCCGCGCAGCGGTCTCGGGCCGCCCCGGGGGCGTCTATCTCGACCTGCCGGCCAAGCTTTTCGGCCAGGTGATGGATGCCGAGGCCGGCAAGAAGTCGCTCGTGAAAGTGATCGACGCAGCGCCGGCGCAAATCCCGGCGCCGGATGCGGTCAAGCGCGCGCTCGACGTTCTCAAGAGCGCCAAGCGCCCGCTCATCATTCTCGGCAAGGGCGCAGCCTACGCGCAGGCCGACGATCAGATCCGCGCCTTCGTCGAGAAAAGCGGCGCGCCTTTCCTGCCGATGAGCATGGGCAAGGGCCTGCTGCCCGACACGCATCCGCAATGTGCCGGCGCGGCACGCTCGACGGTGCTGAAGGACTCCGACGTCGTCCTGCTGATCGGCGCGCGCCTCAACTGGCTGCTGTCGCACGGCAAGGGCAAGACCTGGGGTGAAGCCCCGAAGAAATTCATTCAGGTCGACATCGAGCCGAAGGAGATGGACTCGAACGTCGAGATCACCGCGCCCGTGGTCGGCGATATCGGCTCGTGCGTAGTTGCGCTTCTTGCCGGCATGGGCGGCAATTGGCCGGCCCCGCCCGCGGACTGGACCGGATCTGTCGCAAAGAAGCGGGAAGAGAACGTCGCCAAGATGGCGCCGCGACTGATGAACAACAATTCGCCGATGGATTATCACGGCGCGCTCGGCGTGCTTCGCACGATCGTCAAGGAGCGGCCCGATGCGATCCTGGTCAACGAGGGCGCCAACACGCTCGATCTGGCGCGCGGCATCATCGACGTGTACCAGCCGCGCAAGCGCCTCGATGTCGGCACCTGGGGCGTGATGGGCATCGGCATGGGCTATGCCATCGGGGCGGCGATCGAGACCGGCAAGCCGGTGCTCGCCGTCGAAGGCGACTCGGCCTTCGGCTTCTCCGGCATGGAGATCGAGACGGTCTGCCGCTACAAGCTACCGGTCTGCGTCGTCATCTTCAACAATGACGGCATCTATCGCGGCACCGACGTCAATCCGTCCGGCGGCTCCGATCCGGCGACCACGGTGTTCGTCAAGGGCGCGCGCTACGACAAGATGATCGAGGCGTTCGGCGGCGTCGGCGTCAATGCGACGACCCCGGACGAGCTCAAGCGCGCGGTCAACGAAGCGATGGACTCCGGCAAGCCGACGCTGATCAACGCGGTGCTCGATCCGGGCTCCGGCAGCGAAAGCGGCCGA
>DASSSM010000374.1:0-3689 GCA_035708425.1 Pseudolabrys sp. | reverse complement strand
CCAGGATCCCGCTGCCGGTGCCGACATCGAGCACACGGTGGACGCGTCGGCGCTTTGCAAGACCGGCGAGCGCCTGCAGGCAGCCGCGCGTCGTGCCATGGTGGCCGGTGCCGAAGGCGAGCGCGGCCTCGATCTCGCTGCCGATATCGTTGGCGCGCAATTTTGCGCGGTCATGCGCGCCGTGCACGAGAAAGCGGCCGACGCGCACCGGCTTGAGATCGGCGAGGCTTTGCGCCACCCAATCGGCCGCCGCCACCGGCTCGATGCTCAACGATTGTGATGCAGCGTCGCCCGCCGCCACAGCCACCAGATCGCGCAGGCTGGCCTCGTCGGGAGGGTGGAGGAAATGGATGGCGACCTGCCAGCGGCCGTTCTCATCCTCGAAGGCCGCACAGGCGGTGTTTTCGGCGTCGAGGCTTTCACCGAGAAATGCCGCCAGCCGGCGTGCAGTCTGTTCGTCGCAGGAAAGTCTTGCGACCGTGGTGGGCGAATTCATGTAGAACAAGTTTGCCCTTCGCAATCGCCCGCGCAACGACTATCTAAGCGCTTGTGACCATCGAAATCCCCAATTCCGCCGACCTGGACGCCCTTGCTCTCGCCTTCCGCAGCGGCTGGCCCGAGGACCTGCGCGTCCTGGTGGCACGTTATCCGCGCGAGCAGTGGGATGCTCATCCGAACCTCGGTGAAATGGCGCGTTTCTGGCTGTCGCGCCACGCCATGTTCCGCGAGTTATCCGGCGCAATCGAGCAGATCGCTGCGCATTTCCGCGCCGGCAAGCTTCCCCCGCAGGAATTTGCGCGCCAGTTCGTGCCGCGGCTGCAATTCATGCTCGACCAACTCAACGTCCACCACCAGATCGAAGATTTCCATTATTTCCCGATCTTCCGCGCGGCCGACGAGCGGCTTGCGCGAGGGTTCGATGTGCTGGAGGGCGACCACCATCATATCCATGCCGAGATGGCGCGCACCGCCGAGACGGCGAACGCGCTGCTTCGCTCATTGCAGGGCGGCGGCGATACGATGCGCCGGTGCGGCGATGACTATGCTGGCGCAAGCGCGGTCTTGCTTAAAGGACTCGCCCGTCATCTCGACGACGAGGAAGATCTGATCGTGCCGCTGATTCTCGACCGCAGCGAGGCGGCGCTGGGTGTTGCACATCACGGCGGTTAAGGAGAGACCACCATGGCTGACCAGTCGGCAAAGGTGAGACGAACACTTCTGCTCAGGTTGAAAGCGCCGACAGCCGATGCAGCGAAGATGCTCGGCTCAATGATGCAGAATACCGCTGCGATGTACAAAGCTTTCGGTGACGCGAAGGTACGGCTTCTGCGGAATGCGGATGACCAGACCCAATTTCTTCAGATCATCGAGTTTCAATCCGATGAGGCTGTCGAGCGTAGCCGGCAGAAGATGGCGAGCGACCCGGCAATGCAGAATTTCTTGCTGGCCTGGCGTGCGATGTTTCCCGGGGCGGCCGATGCCGAAATCTACGAGGACGTCGGCGAATAAGCTTCGATCAGTTTTACGCTGAACCTCATCCGCTCATTCCCGTCCCCGCCTTCGCGGGGACAGGCTCCAGCGGGATCGAAGCCCGGATTATCAGAGAGGCATCTTTCTAGGGCATCTAGGTCCCATCGGACCTAAAACGCCAACATCAAGTATACCCGATGTTGGCGCGTGGGGACGAACGGACCGCGTCAATGCCGCTTGAAGTACTGGATCTCTCGCTCGTGTTTCAGGGCCGCCCGTTTTGAGCTGAAAGTGCCAAGGTTGCGGCGCTTGCCGGTGCGCGGATTCTTCTTGCGCGAATACAATCTGTATTTTCCGCCCGCGAGCTTGCGGATCACGTCGTCACCAGCCGGACGAGCCGAACAGACCACGGCCGTAGTAGTAGCGGCGCTCGTAATACGGATAGGGGCGCTGCTGGTAATAATAGGAACGCGAGCTGTACTGCGTTTCGCGCCCGCTGCGGGTCTGGTAGTTCTGCTGCGGCGGCGTGTTGTCCGTGTCGGCATTGTCCGTGTTGTAATTCCGCACGTAGGACCTGCGCGGCGTGTCGTTGTCGGAGCCGCGGGTCGACTCGCGCGTGGTGCTGTTGCCGCGATCGCGGCTTGCGACGAGATCGCTGGATTTCGGAATTTCGCCGACCAGCCTCACGCGGGTGTTGAATACGCCTTCGTCCTTGACCAGGGCATAGAGGGTCGCCGCGTTCTGCGTCGAAAGGCGGACGCAGCCATGCGACGCCGGCTTGCCGAGATTGCGGACTTCGTATGTGCCGTGGATGGCATGGCCGATCTTCGTAAAGAAGATCGAATTCGGCATCGGCGCATCGTCCCACTCGCGGGAGAAATGGTCCTTCTCCATGCGGAATGGCTGGTGATCGCCTGACGGCGTGTCGTAGCCGTCGCGTCCCGTCGAAACCGGCCAGGTGTAACGGTCCTCGCCGTTGACGGTGACCGTCATCTTCTGCGCCGACTTGTCGATGATGATCATGACATTGGCGTGCGCGGCCTGAGCCAATGTGAACACTGCAATTATGGCAGCGAAGGGGAACGCAATATGATGGAGACGCATAAGACAACCCCAACCTCAACCCCGACCGTCATAGCCTAGCACGCTCCCGGCTTCTGACGATGTGAGTTCACGCAATAGTCATTCATGCAGGCGAGGGGAGGCAAACGATACCGGACTAAATGAGAGCGCGGGTCGGTGACGACGGCCCCGGCATTAGTTGCCGGGGCCAAAAATCTAACGCTGCCAATGGATTCCCGTTCCGGCCGCGATAAGCGCCGCCGGTCTATTGCATCGATATCTGCAATCCGCTGAGGTCGAGCGACGCCGAAAATCCGACCTTAGTGCCTCTCACCTCAAGCACAACGCCATTCGCATTCTGCAGGCGGGCAGTCGACGCGCCACCCGCAATGGCAAGGCCCGCGCCCACCGCCGTGTAGTTGCCTGCAATATCCGAGGCCCTGCGCAGATTGCGAGCGCGGCCCACAAGATCCGCGCTGCTCACGCCGATCATGCCGACGCTGACGCCGCCAATACGCAGCGGGTAAGTCTTGCCATGAAAAGTCAAGGTACCCGAGCCGCCGCCGACGCCGACGATGAAACCGGCGCTGCCGACGCGGAACCGCACCGTGCCGGTGTCCGCCTGCGACGGCACTGTCGCCACCATCAACATGGCCGCTGCCACGAACACAGCCGCGGCACACTTAATTGTACGAATGAAACTCAACATCACTACCTCCTTGGTTGTTGCATCGATAAAGACAAACGAAATTTGAAAGCATCCTGACTTCGTTTCAGTTGGTATAGCCCGGCGGCACTTTTTTCCATGGATAGCCGGCTCGGCCTTTCTCGTATCCATAAGCAAAAAGCGATTGCATGTAGCCAGGATCAAACGGCCCCTTGTAAGGCACGGTGAAATCTTCGCCGATCGAAGCAAGATTGAAATCGACGCCGTCGCGTCTGGCAAGTGTATACATACGGTAGGTATCGTTGACACCACTGGACATCGTCATGGTCGCCAAAGCTTCCTTGGCAATTGCGATGGTACGCAACTGCACGCTTTCGTCCGGACGGAAGAAGCGGCCATTGCGGATCACGTAGGCGACCCGCTTGCGTGCCCGCAACGTCTTTTCATCCACACCGAGCCGCTTGGCGGCGCCTCTGATCGAGAACGACGG
>DASSSM010000373.1:0-4743 GCA_035708425.1 Pseudolabrys sp. | reverse complement strand
ACAAAAGTCTATTGCGGCCATGAATACACGCTGGCGAATTTGCGCTTTGCCATGGCCGTCGATCCGAACAACGCGGCGCTGCTTGCCCGCTACAAGACCGAGCAAGCCAAGCGCGACCGCGGCATTCCGACCGTGCCGTCCACCATCGCGCTGGAAAAGACCACCAACCCGTTCTTGCGGCTGCTCGATCCCGACATCGTGGAAGCGATCCACGCTCACACCGGTCTTGCGGTCAGCAGCGCAAGCGCAAGTTTTGAAGCGCTGCGCAACTGGAAGAATGCCTTTTAGAGGAGCGGACGATGGATCAGGCAAAGCACAAGGCAGGTTTCGGCACGTGGCTGCGCCGGACCTGGAACGCGCTGATGTGTGCCTTTGAGGGCATGGACCGAAGCCCCATGGAGGAGGTTATCGACCGGCTCGATCGGCTTGAACGCGATCGGCGCGCGCCCGTGGTGTTGAGACGATCGCAAGGGCGGAGAAAGAATGGCTAGCGACGCGTGAGGCAAGCTGCAGCCTTGCAAAAAGCCCGCAAGGCGTCAGAATCCCCGGCACGACCGTTGGATCTTGTATTCGGCGGAGTTTGTCCTCCGCCGATCTTTAGCGCAATCTTGCAGCGGTCCGGGAGGGCGACATGGCGACATTCACGCAATCGCAAAGGCTGTTGGTTTCCGCGGGCGCCGGAGCGCTCACCGGCGCGGCACTCCTGACGGTGCTGGGCGGAAACATTCTTACTGTCGCGGATGCCGGCGCAACCGCCACATCGGACCTGTCGCCGTCGGATTTTCCAATCTGTCACACGCCGGCCGCAACCGGCCTGCCGAACATGATGCTTCGCCTGGCACAGACCGAAGTGCCGCGCGCGGAGATGAGCGCGGCCAGATCGGCGCCGGCATTCGCCGACACCGAAGCGCCGCTGTGGGCCGGTCTCGGCAGCGTCTCTTACAAGATCACGACCGCGAATGAGCGCGCGCAGGCCTATTTCGATCAGGGCCTGCGCCTCTCCTATGCGTTCAATCACGGCGAGGCGCAGCGCGCTTTCCGCATGGCGCAGAAGCTCGATGCCGACTGCGCCATGTGTTTCTGGGGCGAGGCGCTGGTGCTCGGTCCCAACATCAATCTTCCGATGCAGGAAGACGCGATGGCTCCGGCCTACGCCGCCGCGCAGAAGGCGAAGGCGCTTGCCGGCAAGGCAAGTCCGCGCGAGCAGGCGCTGATCGGCGCTCTTGCAGCGCGCTACGGCAGCGATCCGAAGGCCGCCCGCCCGCCTTTCGACAAGGCCTACGCGGCCGCAATGGCGAAGGTCGCAGCGCAATTCCCCGACGACGACGAAATCGCCACGCTCTATGCCGAGGCGGTCATGGATCTCAGCCCGTGGGATTACTGGAAGCCGGGCGGACGCGAACCCAATCCGCAGAGCGTGCCGATTGTGCCGACGCTGGAACGTGTGCTGGCGCGCAACCCAAATCATCCCGGCGCCATTCACCTCTACATCCACGCCGTCGAGGCGTCCGACCGGCCCAAACGCGCCGAGCCTTATGCCGACCGGCTGCGCAACGCGATCCCTGGCGCCGGCCATCTCGTGCACATGCCGAGTCACATCTACTACCGGGTCGGGCGCTATCTCGACGCGCTGGAGGACAACAAGAACGCGGTCAAGGTCGACGAAAAATACCTGGCCGACACCAACGCGCCGATGGGCGTATACCGGCTCGGCTACTATCCGCATAACGTGCACTTCGTGATGGCGTCGGCGCAGATGGCCGGCGACGGTCCGACCGTGATCGCCGCGGCGGAGAAGCTGAGCAAGCTTATTCCTGACGAAGCCGCGCGCGGCATTGCGATGGTGCAGCCGGTCAAGGCGGCGCCTTATTTCGCGCACGCGCAGTTCAGCACGCCAGAGACGATTCTTGCGTTGCCCGATCCCGGCGATGCGATTCCGTACGTGACGGGGCTGTGGCTCTATGCGCGCGGCGTGGCACACGCAGCACGCGGCGACTTCGCAAGCGCGGCAGCAACGGCAGACCTCATCGAGACGCTCGAGCGAACGTCGGATTTCAAGTTGTTGAAGGAATCGAACGTCCCGGCGCAGGAGGTGCTTCGCATCGCCCGCACACTGATCATGGCACGAGTCGCGCAGGCCAGAGGCGACACCCGCACCGCCATCGTGCGGTTCGAGCGCGCCGCCGCCCTGCAGGACGCGCTGCCTTATACCGAGCCGCCCTATTGGTATTACCCGATCCGGCAATCGCTCGCCGCTGCCCTGCTGCAGGCCGGCCGCTACACTGAAGCGGAGCAACAGTTCCAGCGTGCACTTGCGCGCGCGCCGGCGAACGGCTGGTCATATTACGGACTGGCGCAACTGCATAAGGCACGGGGCAACGTCGCCGCCGCGCGCAAGGCCGAAGCCGATCTTGCCAAAACGTGGATCGGCGATCGCAAATTGCTGCAGATTTCCAATCTCTGAGGCTTGCGATGTAAGGTCCGCTTTGTGTCACAAGCGGACAATTTTCGGCGCAATCGTCATGTCCGCTTTACGCCCGAAAGCGGACCACCAGCCATTTGAGCGTCAATTGAACTTGTAGTTGGCTGACGTCGCCCCTTGTGCATCGCCTCTTTGACTTTCATGGCAGACCTCCGTCGCTTGAAGATGGAGCCCCCATTCGCTGAGCAATTCTGCCGACAATCATTGCCAAAAACGATTGGACTGAGGTCCAATCGTTTTGACCGGGACGATGTGCTGCAACCCACAGCACGGAGACAATTGGATGAATCAGATGGCACGATCGGCCGTAAACCACTGTCTGTCACCCGCCCGTCACACAACGGCAATCAACGGTGCTTTCACACCGGGGACCTACGCCCGAATGTTCCCGGAGCTGCCGTCGCTTGAGGCGGACGAGGCATTCCTGCACACACTGGGCCGGGCCGGCGGATTGTGCGACGGCGGGGACCTTGACGACCCTGCCGACTCCTTGGGCGAGACGGCCGCGGGCTGGCCAATTTTTGGGCAATTCGTGGCCCACGATATTACGGCGGATCGCTCGGCATTGAGGTCTCATGCCGATACCGCCCCGTTGCAGAACGCTCGCAGTCCTCAGGTCAATCTCGAATGCCTCTACGGCGATGGGCCGGTCGGCCATCCCTTCCTCTACCAGCGCAACGATCCGGCGAAGTTCGTGCTCGGCCCCAACGGCACGGACGTGCAGCGAAATGCCGAGGGCATTGCGGTAATCGGCGACCCGCGCAACGACTCGCACACACTGGTTGCGCAAATGCATCTTGCGATGCTCAAGCTTCACAACAGCTTCGTCGATGAGGCACGGCGCGGGCAGGTCGCGAATGACCGCGTGTTCCAGGACGCAGCCCGGCAACTGCGGTGGCATTATCAATGGTGCGTCCTGCATGAATTCCTGCCGGCGCTCGTGGGCCGGGCCCTTGCCGACCAGGTGCTTGATGAGGGCCCCCGGTGGTTCCGTCCTGCCGACGGCGCTTTCATTCCGCTCGAGTTTGCGGACGCGGCCTATCGATACGGGCACTGTCAGGTCCGCCACCGGTACCTGCTGAATCGCGTGACCAGGCCGGTGACGGTGTTTCCCGATCTCCTCGGGTTTCAGAAGATCCCGCGTGAGCGGGCCGTCGACTGGAGCCTGTTCTTCGACGCGCCGGGCAAGCGCACCGCGCAGCGCTCCAAAAAGATCGACGGGAAACTGGTGCAATCGCTCATCCAGCTGCCTGTCGCGATCACGGGCGAGTGCGAGATTGACGACTATCATTCGCTCGCGGTGCGCGATCTGCAGCGCGGGCAAGGCGTCGGGCTGCCGTCCGGAGAGGCGGTCGCCCGTCATCTCGGGGTAGCGCCGCTCACCGAGGAACAGATTGGCGTCGCCTCGACCGGGTGGCGCGCCGAGACTCCCTTGTGGTTCTATATTCTCCGCGAGGCTGCCGCCTGCACCGGCGGTCACCGTCTTGGCCCTGTCGGCGGCCGCATCGTCGCCGAGGTCCTGACCGGTCTGATCGACTATGACGAGGGGTCATTTCGGCAAGTCAGCCCGGAGTGGCGGCCTCGTAAGACACTCACCGAGCTGCTGGTCTCCGGCGGGCTCGATCGCGCAGATTGAATGCATACGACCAGGCTTTGCATGAAGGAGGACACTGATGCCGTCACGCGCCAGCTATGGAAAAGCCGCTCCCGAGGTCTTTCAAGGGATGCTTGCACTGTCGGCGGTGGTTCAGAAATCGGGCCTGGCCCCGGGGCTTGTCGACCTCGTCTACCTTCGTGTGTCGCAGATCAACGGATGCGCCTACTGCCTCGACATGCATTCCAAGGATCTGCGTGCGCGCGGCGAGACGGAGCAGCGCATTTACATGCTCTCGGCCTGGCGCGAGGTCCCGGATTTGTATAACGCGCGCGAGCGCGCGGCCCTTGCCTGGGCCGAGGCGGTCACCCGCCTGACCGACCAGGAAGTGTCCGACGAGGTGTACGACCAGGCGCGGAAGGAATTCACCGACAAGGAGCTCGCGCAGCTGACGCTGGCCGTCGTTGCCATCAACGCGTGGAACCGGCTCAATGTCGCGTTCCGCACGCCCGCAGGCAACTACAAGTCCGCGATCAAGCAATCCGCGGCCTAGCGCCGCGCCGCCTGGCTTTCGCAACGCCCACGTCACGCAAGGACCGCCAGATCTTTTCCGGCGTCACCGGAAGGCCGATGGCGGTCGGGGCACCGGCGCGCGCGAGCGCGTCGT
>DASSSM010000372.1:0-5071 GCA_035708425.1 Pseudolabrys sp. | reverse complement strand
ATCACCGAGCAGGTTTGCAAAGCCAATGATGTTCGTAAGCGGCGACCGCAGCTCGTAAGATACGTGATGCACGAAGTCGACCTTGATCGAGTCGGCGGTTTCCAGCGCCTCATTGCGCTCGCGCAACGCGCGCTCGACGTTCACCGTGTCAGTCATGTCCTGGAACGCAACCAGTGTGGCGCCGTCGGGGAGCGGAACAGTGGCAAGCTCGATCACCGCGCCGTCACGCCGTTCGATGCGGGCTGCGATCGGCTCACGATTGTCGATCGCGGTCACCGCGGCACGGAGATTTCGCCAAATGGCATTGTCGTCGTGGAGCGCCTGGCACCAGGCCGTGATGGCCTCTATGTGGGGATGTTGCTCGAGCGCATCGTGCGAAAGCTTCCACATGCGTTGGAACGCCGGATTGTGCAGCCGAACCCTGCCATCGCTTCCAAACACCGCCACCGCCTCAGCGAGATGATCGAGTGTCTCGCTCTGTACCTTGATGAGCGCATCGTAGCGGCGATGCATGTCGAGTCGCTCGGTTACGTCGTCATAGAGATAGGTCACGCCACCTTCCGGATTCGGCGTGGTGATGACGCGCAGGGTTCGCCCATCCGGCAAATGCCAGGTGTGCTCTTTCGGCTCGACTGCGCGATAGGCCTCGTATAGCTCCTGCCGCCATTGGCGGAAATTCTGTTCCTCCGGCAATTTTCTTTTGTCACGGAGGACATCGAGTACTGCCGCGTCGGTCGGGGTCTGATCGAGGAAGCCTGCATCGAACTCGAACAATGAGCGGAAGGCGGCATTGTAGAATGTAAGCTTGCGATCGATATTGAATACGGCGACACCGGTTGCGAGCTGATCGAGCACACGACGATGCGCTTCGGTCATACGAACAAGCTCGCCGCGTAGGGTTTCCGCCTCGGTGCGGTCGATGGCCATGCCCGCGCTGCCCGCACCCCTCGAGGCATCGATCACGTCAAACACGCGGCGCACCCCCGCCGCGATCGCCGGAACGCGCCCAACGTATGTCGTGCCGGTGGCACGTGCGCGAGAGACTTCCGTTCGGGCGCTTTGATCGAGCAGCTCCAGTTCGCGGGCGACGGCATCGGTGGGATTTTCCGCTTCGACCGCACGGGCATAGGCCGAATTGACGAAGATCAGCCGTCCGGCCGCGTCGCGGGCCCAGACCGGCGCCGACAGCGTATCGAGAAGTGATCGCATGATTTCGACATCGCCCAGCAGCTCGTCGTGACGCGCGGCAAGATCCAGCAACTCCTGTTCGATTCCGCTGACGTCTCGCAGACGGAGGATGGCCCGGCCGGCAATGACGCGCCCTTCGGCTTCGACGGGGCGGCCGGTGCGGCTGGTCACGGTCATCGTAAATCCGCGGCCGTTGCTACGCAGCGTATCAACGGCTTGTTCCATACGCTGCGCTGCCGAGGCCTCCAGCCAGGTGCCGAATGCGAGCACGCGCTCGCGCGTGGCCGCGGGCACGAGCATTGCGGTATCACCGATGATCTCCGGTTGTTCGGAGGCGGCGGGCCAGGTCACAAGAACCTGCGTTTCCGACAGCAGCAATGCTTTGAGCCGATCGACGTCAGCGCGCAACGATGCGACCTCATCGCGGGCATCGATCTCGGCACGGTCAGCGCTTCGGCGTATGCGAAATACGACCAGGATTGTAAGCAATGTAAGGCCGAGCAGGGCGAAGACGAGTGTCAGCGCCGTGATCTCCTGTTCCCGGAGGGTCGCCAGCGCGCGATGCATTGTGCCCACCAGCGTTGCGCCGAGCTTTGTCTCGGCGCGGACCGGCGCGCTGCACAGGCTCAAAAGACTTGCGAAGACGAGGGCAGCGAGGAATCCGCCCCGCCACGGACGAGAACGCAGCCTCTCGTTCGCCGCCCGGATCGACTCCGGCATTCAGGCTTGCCCCAGAGATGCGGGCGGCGTCCGCCACGCCGCGCCGCGAATCGTTCGACTTTACCCCCAAGGCGAATCGCGCCGAAAGAGTCCAGACCGTGAACATGCTTTCTGAAAGGGCCTGAATTCAGTATCTTAGGCGTTATTTAGGGCTTCGGCGAGCTCGATCATGATCGGAGCTTGCGTTCTGGTGCTTTAACTTCCAGTCGAGCCGAATCCTCCGCTTCCGCGTGAGGTTTTGTCGAGAGATGCGGTTTCTACAATATGAGCGCGTATAACTGGTGCGATAACCAGCTGTGCGATCCGCATGCCGCGGGAAACAACAACCGATTCGCTGCCGAGATTGACCAACAGAACCTGAATTTCGCCCCGATAGTCCGCGTCGATCGTGCCGGGCGAGTTGAGGATGGTGAGACCATCTCGAGCCGCGAGGCCCGAACGAGGACGCACCTGCGCTTCATAACCTTCAGGGAGCGCAATCGCCAATCCTGTCGGAACGAGAGCGCGGGCGCCAGGTGCGATTGTGAGGGAACCGGCCGAAGGGACGGCTGCAAGCAAGTCGAACCCCGCCGCATGCTGGCTCTGGTACGCTGGCAATGGCAGGTCTTTGCCATGAGCGAGACGCATCAAACGAATATCAATACCGCTCACGACGACTCTCCACTGAGTGCCTGCGAAATACGCGCGACGAGTCGGGATGCTACCTCCTCCTTGCTCTGTGGCGGCCAGGTTTCCATCCCCGAAGCTCGGACAAGCGTGATCATGTTGCGATCGCCACCCATGACACCGGACTGCGGTGAGACGTCGTTTGCGAGAATCCAGTCGCAACCTTTCTTGGCGAGCTTTGCCTTTGCATTCGCCGCAATATTCTCGGTTTCAGCTGCAAATCCGATCACCAGTTTGGGCCGCTGAGATTTTCTCTTGGCGATAGTTGCAAGGATGTCCGGATTCTCAACCAACGGCAGCTCAGGCGTTGATTTGCCGGGCTGCTTCTTAAGTTTTTGTTGGGCAGCATTGGCCACACGCCAGTCTGCGACCGCGGCAGCGAAGATCGCGACGTCGGCAGGCAATGCGCGCTCGACTGCATCGAGCATTTCACGGGCGCTTTCAACTTTGACTATCTTGACGCCGTATGGATCAGGCACTTGCACAGGACCGCTTACCAACGTGACGTCGGCACCGGCTGCCGCAGCTGCGGCGGCGATCGCATGACCTTGCTTGCCCGACGAGCGGTTCGCGATATAGCGCACCGGGTCAATTGGCTCGTGCGTCGGGCCCGATGTCACGAGCACGCGCCGTCCCGTCAGCAGGCCGGTGGCGTGTGTCGCCAGCAACTTTTCAACGGCCGCGGTGATCTCCAGCGGCTCAGCCATACGGCCTAACCCTTGCTCATGCGCTTCAGCCATTTCGCCTTCGTTCGGACCAACGAGCGCGATGCCGTCGGCACTCAATTGTGCCAGATTGCGTTGTGTCGCCACGTTTGCCCACATGCGCGGATTCATCGCAGGCGCCAAAAGAATTTTTGCCGACGTTGCGAGCAGCACGGCAGTGGCCAGATCGTCGGCGTGACCGCCGGCAAGCTTCGCCATCAGGTCGGCGGTTGCGGGGGCGACAACGACCAAATCGGTTTCTCGCGCCAGGCGAATATGTCCGACGTCGAATTCGCTGGCTGGATCGAAGAGATCAGTGAACACCCGTTCGCCGACGAGCGCGCTCGCTGAGAGCGGCGTGACGAAGTGCTCCGCGGCTTTGGTCATGATGCAGCGCACGGCGATCCTGCGCTCCTTAAGCCGGCGGATGAGGTCGAGCGACTTGTAGGCTGCGATGCCTCCGCCGATGATCAGCAACACCCTTTTGGCGCCGTCGGGCGGCGGGTGAGCGGTTCGCCTACTTGATGTCGGTGCTGCCGTAGGGTCGACAGGACTGCGCGTTTCATCATCGGTCTGCTCGGCTGCCTCGCGCAGAATCGTCCGCACCTCATCTTCAACCGAGCGGCCGCTTTTTGCCGCGCGCAGGCGCAGCCGCTTTTTGAGCTTCTCATCGAGTTGGCGGACCGTCAGCGACGCCATAAAACCCTCTAAATACAAGTAGCTTAGCTATATGTTGATTGCAATGCAATCATTGCAATCAATGGACGTCGGGATTGAAACCCGCCTTGACGTTAAACGATGACTTTTGTATTTAACCATTAAGTTAGATAACCGTCCGGTTAGATGAGGCCGAGATCAAATGCCAACCGATCGCCTGAGTGCCACCTTTTCCGCGCTCGCGGACCCGACGCGTCGCGCCATCCTCGCGCGCCTCGCGTTGGGCGAGACCACGGTTAGCGAGCTTGCAAAACCATTCAAGATGAGCGGGCCCGCCGTATCCAAGCACCTGAAGGTATTGGAGCACGCGGGCCTGATAGCGCGCGGCCGCGCGGCGCAATGGCGCCCCTGTCGGCTCGAACCTGCCGCGCTGAAAGGCGTTGACGATTGGCTCGAAAGCTATCGCCGCTTGTGGGAGGAGCGCCTCGACCGTCTCGACGACTATCTCAAAACCCTGCAAGCGAAGGAGAAGAAGAATGGGCGCAAAAAATAGCATCGATCTCGAAACCGATCCGCGCTCGATCATCGGTAGCCGAGTGTTCGATGCGCCGCGCGATCTGGTGTTCTCGGCCTTCACCGATCCGAAACATCTTGCACACTGGTGGGGTCCCAACGGCTTCACGACAACAACGCACAGCTTCGACTTCCGGTCCGGCGGAACCTGGCGCTTCGTGATGCACGGTCCGGACGGACGCGATTACCAAAATCGCATCACACACGAAGAGATCGCGCCGCCTGAACGCATCGTCTACCGCCACGACGGCGGAGAAGACGTAGAACCCGTGCAATTCAGCCAGACTTTGACCTTCCAGGATCTGGGCGGCGGACGGACACGGCTTACATGGCACGGACGATTCCCGACCGCGAAAGAACGCGCGCGCGTGATCAAGGAGTACGGTGCCGACGATGGTCTGTTGCAAACCATGGCGCGGCTCGTCGACTATGTCGCGGCAATGGCGGCAGAAAGGACCGCATAGATGCTTGCGCGTTCACGACAGCGCGCGCAATGCCTCGCGCAGTTCGCCCGCGCTGCCAACCAGCCGCTCGATCTCGGCATGTGTATCTTTCCAGATCGG
>DASSSM010000371.1:0-2863 GCA_035708425.1 Pseudolabrys sp. | reverse complement strand
TCGTCGCAATTTTGATGCGCGATATGCGTCTCGCGGTTCGCGTCGGCGGCGGGGCCTTTATGGGCGCGCTTTTCTTTTTGATCGTGATCACGATGACGCCGTTTGCCGTGGGGCCTGACCTCGCGCTGCTTGCGCGGATCGGACCGGCGATTTTATGGCTCGGCGCATTGTTGGCGAGTTTGCTCGCGCTCGATCGTTTGTTCGCGACCGATCATGACGACGGATCGCTTGATCTTCTTATGATGGGCGAAGTCCCCCTCGAGCTGACGGTGGCGGCAAAGGCGCTTGCTCACTGGCTCACGACCGGATTGCCGCTTGTGGTGGTCGCGCCTCTGCTCGGGCTCATGCTTAATGTGGACATGCATGCGCTCGGCTGGCTCACGCTTACACTGGCCGCAGGCACGCCCGCCCTCACGTTCATCGGACTTATTGGCGCCGCGCTGTCCGTCGCGCTGCGGCGCGGCGGATTGTTGCTCGCGGTGCTGGTGCTGCCGCTCACCGTGCCGGTGCTGATCTTCGGCGTCGCTGCGGCAAATGCCGCGATCGCCGGCCTCACGCCGTTCGGCCCCCCTTTCACCATTCTTTGTGCGCTAAGCTTGGCGAGCCTGGTGCTCGGCCCGATTGCCGCGACGGCGGCCCTGCGCCATGGACTCGAATAAGATGCTAAGAGACCGCCGATGGCCGTGATCGATCTCGCCAACCCGACGCGCTTCCTGCGCATCGTCGACCGCGTATTGCCGTGGCTGATCGCCGCGACCGTCGTCCTGTTCGCTGTCGGGCTCTATCGTGCCCTTAATGCACCGGACGATTATCAGCAGGGCGCGACTGTGAAGATCATGTTCCTGCACGTGCCAGCGGCTTGGCTCGGCATGTTCGGCTGGGCGTTGATGAGCGTCGCTGCGCTCGGCACGTTGGTGTGGCGGCATCCGCTGGCTGATGTCGCGGGTAAGGCCGCCGCTCCGATCGGCGCGGCGTTTACGTTCGTCTGCCTTATCACCGGCTCGCTCTGGGGCCGTCCGACGTGGGGCACCTATTGGGTGTGGGATGCACGGCTGACGTCGATGCTGGTGCTGCTGATGCTCTATCTCGGCGTGCTCGCGCTCTACTGGACCGCGGAAGAGCCGGGCCGCGGTGCCCGCGCCGCTGCGATCCTGTCGCTGGTCGGGGCCGTCAATCTTCCGATCATCAAGTTCTCGGTGGACTGGTGGAACACGCTGCACCAGCCCGCTTCCGTCTTCCGTATCGGTGGGTCGACCATCGATCCGTCATTGCTGACACCCCTGCTGATCATGGCGCTGGCATTCACGTTTCTCTTTGTCACGTTGCATCTCGCTATCATGCGCAACGAGATTCTGAGGCGGCGGGTACGCAGCATGCGGTTGATGCAGGCGCAGGAGGTGCATGCATGAACCTCGGGTCGCATGCCGCCTTTATCGTTGCCGCCTATGCGGTGACCTTGTTCGTGGTGGCGGCGCTGATCGCCTGGGTGCTGCTCGATTACTCGGCGCAACGCCGCATTCTCGGCGACCTCGAGGAGCGCGGACTAACCCGGCGCTCCCAGCGCAAAGGCTAACTAATGATCACAGCCTCGAGCGAAGGCTCCGCCAGAAGGCGTCGCAACGTCCTCGTATTTTTGCCGCTGGTCGCTTTTGCCGCACTGGCGGCGCTGTTTTTCTACCGTCTTGGCGCCGGCGATCCATCCCGCCTCCCGTCGGCACTGATCGGACACCCGATTCCGGCCACCGACCTGCCGCCGCTGCCGGGCCTCGAACGCGACGGCGAGCCTGTGCCCGGCCTGACGAACGCAACATTCGGCGGCGCGGTGACGCTGGTGAATGTATGGGCATCGTGGTGCGTTCCCTGTCACGACGAGGTGCCGTTCTTGGAGCAGCTTTCGAAGGACAAGCGCATCCAGCTTGTCGGCATCAATTACAAGGACACGCCCGACAATGCACGGCGGTTTCTCAATCGCTACGGCAATCCTTTTGTGGCAACCGGCCGCGACGACGCCGGTCGTGCCTCGATTGATTGGGGCGTGTATGGGGTCCCCGAGACCTTTTTGGTCGGCCGCGATGGCCGCATCGCCTACAAACTCATAGGACCGATCACGGCGGATAATCTTGCGCGCACATTGAAGCCGGAAATCGAAAAGGCGCTGCGCTAGCTCTTGTCGCCTCTCTCGACACTGTATTTTGTGAGCAGTGGATATTGCAGCGCTGCGAACAGAAAAGTCAGCGGTACTACGCCAAATAATTTGAAGCTCACCCAGAAGTCGGTGGTCTGCGTGCGCCAGACGATCTCGTTCAGGATCGCAAGCGCGAAGAAAAACAGCGCCCATCGCCAGGTCAGCTTGCGCCAGCCTTCTTCCCGCAGATGGAAAACGGAATCGAACACGATCCCAAGCAAGGGCTTGCCAAACAGGAGTCCGCCCACCAGCGTGCCGCCGAACAGAACGTAAATGATCGTCGGCTTGAGCTTGATGAACAGCTCATCGTGTAAGACGAGCGTCAATCCGCCAAAGATCAGCACAATGACGGCCGTAACCACCGGCATGATCGCGATATGCCGGGTCAGGACATAGGAAACCGCGAGCGCAGCTAACACCGTCACCATGAAGGCTCCAGTGGCGACAAAAATGCCGAACTTCGAGTTCGCGGCAAAGAAAAGAACAAGCGGCCCGATATCGAGCACCAGCTTAAGGACCGGATTGAGCTGCTTCTGTTGCGCGGCCATGAGCGATCTCAATCAAGTCCTACCACGGCGCGCGCAAAATCTCGCGCGGTGAAAGGCGCAAGATCATTCACGCTCTCGCCGACGCCGATGAAATGCACAGGCAGTCCGAATTTTTCGGCAATCGCCACCA
>DASSSM010000370.1:0-3848 GCA_035708425.1 Pseudolabrys sp. | reverse complement strand
CGATGCCGGTGGTGTCGCAATCCATCACCAGGCCGATGGTGCCGGTGGGCGCTATCACGGTGGCCTGTGCGTTGCGGTAGCCGTACTTCTCGCCGAGCGACAATGCGCGGTCCCAGGCCGTCTTGGCATGGGTGACGAGCGCCTGGTCGGGGCAGGCGGCATGGTCGAGCGGTACCGGCGGCGTTGCAACCTTCTCGTAGCCGGTGCGCTCATTGTAGGCGGCGCGGCGGTGGTTGCGCATCACGCGCAGCATGTGCTCGCGGTTTTTCTTGTAGCCGGGGAAGGGCCCGAGCTTCTCGGCCATTTCGGCGGAGGTCGCGTAGGACACGCCGGTCATGATGGCGGAGAGTGCGCCGCTGATGGCGCGGCCGGGATCGGAGTCGTAGGGGATTCCGGACGTCATCAGCAGGCCGCCGATGTTCGCGTAGCCCAGGCCGAGCGTGCGGAATTCGTAGGAGAGCTCGGCGATCTCGCGCGAGGGGAACTGCGCCATCATCACGGAGATTTCGAGAACGACGGTCCATAAGCGGACGGCATGCTCGTAACTTTCAACCTGGAATTTCCCGGTCTTCTGGTCGCGGAAGGTAAGCAGGTTCAGCGAGGCGAGATTGCAGGCCGTATCGTCGAGGAACATGTATTCCGAGCACGGATTCGATGCGCGGATTTCGCCGGAGGCCGGGCAGGTGTGCCAGTCATTGACCGTGGTGTGGTATTGCAGGCCCGGATCGGCCGAGGCCCAGGCGGCGTAGCCAATCTTCTCCCATAGCGCGCGCGCATCGAGCGTTTTCGCGACCTTGCCGTTCTTGCGATAGGTCAGGTCCCATTTGGCGTCGGCTTCGACGGCCTTGAGGAAGCCGTCGGCGACACGCACCGAATTGTTCGAGTTCTGCCCCGAGACCGTGAGGTATGCGTCGGAATCCCAGTCGGTGTCATAGGTCGGGAAGTCGATGTCCTTGTAGCCCTGCTTGGCGAACTGGATCACGCGCTTGATGAAATTATCCGGCACCATCGCGCGGCGCGCGAGCTTGATCTCGCGCTTGAGCGCGGGGTTCTTCTCCGGCGAGAAGCAGTCATCGCCCGAGCCCTCGCAATTTACGCAGGCTTTGAGAACGGCTTTCAGATGCTTCTGGTTGATCTTGGAGCCGGTGACCAGCGCCGCCACCTTCTGCTCTTCGAGCACCTTCCAGTTGATATAGGTCTCGATATCCGGGTGATCGACATCGACGATCACCATCTTCGCCGCACGGCGCGTGGTGCCGCCCGACTTGGTCGCGCCGGCGGCGCGGTCGCCGATTTTCAAGAACGACATCAGGCCGGATGACTTGCCGCCGCCGGACAGCTTCTCGCCTTCGCCGCGTAACTTGGAGAAGTTCGAGCCGGTGCCGGAGCCGTATTTGAACAATCGTGCTTCGCGTACCCATAGGTCCATGATCCCGCCCTCGTTGACGAGATCGTCGGAAATCGACTGGATGAAGCAGGCGTGCGGCTGCGGATGCTCGTAGGCCGATTTTGATTTGGTCAGCTTGCCGGTGAACGGGTCGACGTAATAGTGGCCCTGGCTGGGGCCGTCGATACCGTAGGCCCAGTGCAGGCCGGTGTTGAACCACTGCGGCGAATTCGGCGCGCACATCTGCGCGGCCAACATGTAACGCAGCTCGTCGAAGAACGCCTGCGCATCGTCTTCGGAATTGAAATAGCCGCCCTTCCAGCCCCAGTAGGTCCAGGTGCCGGCGAGACGATCAAACACCTGCTTGGAGGAGGTCTCGCCGATATAGCGTTCCTTTTCGGGCAGCGCGGCCAGCGCGTCCTCGTCGGCGACCGAGCGCCACAGGAAAGAGGGAACGGAATTCTCTTCGACCTTCTTCAGGCGGGCAGGGACACCGGCCTTGCGGAAATATTTCTGCGCAAGGACGTCCGAAGCAACCTGCGACCAGAATTCGGGCACCTCGACATTGTCGGCCTTGAACACCACCGAGCCGTCCGGATTGCGGATCTCGCTGGTGGTGAGGCGAAACGCGATGTCCGCATAGGCCGACTGTCCATCCTTGGTATAGCGCCGCTCAATTCGCATATGTTTCTAGCCCCAAATTGCAGGGCGATTGACCACCGCCCCTTTTGTCTTCGGCAGACTTGTCCGCGTCCGCCGCCCTTGCTCGAACTCGTCCGACGCTACCCATCCCACTCATCTAAGCCCGATGCTTCGAAGCGGCACCGGTTCGATCCGGGGTTTTTGCCCCGGGCACACAACAAGTCCCTGTCCCAAAACGCCATGTTCTGGCGTGGGTTGAGCTCATCGACTGAAAAGCCGTTCTGAGGGTCCGGAGGGAACCTGAAACTCAACGCCACCGAACAAATCAAAGCTAAGTGGACTCGCCGTACGCGTCAACAAGAGATAGTCGGTAAATCTGAATCAAACACTAAATCTTGTGTCCGACAGTGAACTTTGGGGACAAACGGACCGCGAGAACGAAGCCAGTATTGGGCGATCCTGGACGCCCGGAAAGCATTTTTCTCGGGGGGCGACCCTAGGTTTTTATGCCTCCGGCCATGACGGAAAAATGACGGAAAAATGGGACTTGCGTGCACCAGACGGCAAACAGTGGTCGACCGCGGGGCGGGGGACAGAACGGGGAAAAGCGCTTCCCACCCAAGCTTGGAGTCGCTGATTCTCGGAATTGAGTCAGTGCGTTAGCTCACAAGTAGGCGGCGGGGAATGCGCCGCACGGCTTACCCAACGCTGTGAATTGACGCTCGGGCTTGCATCGCTAGTGAAATTCGGCCGCTGCCGAAACGACCTCGACATCGAGACCGTTGAATCCGTGATGGCCGCGCGCCTGGCAGGGGTCGCCGGACTCTATTCCACCGTCGAGCCATTTGACGCCGGCCTTCCCGCCGGCCCAGCGAATGAACGGCTCAACGCCAGCGGGCAGGGTGAAGCGACATGAATCGTGCCGGTGCGCGATCACTAAACTGCGTGGCAATGACCTTGGTGAGCCGAGGATATTTGCGACGTTCTGGCGGCTGCCGGAGTCATCCGTCAGAAAACCGGAGGTCAGGACAAGCGCATCCGGTTTCGCTCCACCTGCAATACCGCGCGCCGCGCGAAGCGTACCTTTGCTCGTCGCGACAACGGTGACCGGCCGCTTGATGGCAGCCATGTAGGAGTCCACGGCGCGCGCGAGATTGACGTCGGCGTCCACGACGAGAACCGCAAGCCCCTGCGGGAGATAGGCGTTGCGCGTGCGCACGAGTTGATTGCCTCTGAGCTTGCCAATCGTGCCGCCAGGTCCGGCAGCGATGTACCCATCGCCTCCGGGCATCAGGATAATGCTCGCTCGCGGCGCAGAGGGGCACAGCAGAACCGCATTCGAACTGCCGATGCTGACAGTCTCATCCGCTCCGAGGATAGGTGTGCTCGACAACAGCAGCACGATGGCCCAAGCAATCACATAACGCATTGCGATCTCCGCCTTAAAAAGCGGAGCAATCAATCATTGAAACGGGGTTGCGGCAAGTTACCGTCTGCGGGCGGTTTTTCTGCCCAACTTCTCCGACTCGGCCGCGGCTTCGGCTTCGCTCTTGAAGGCGATCTGCCGCGAGTGAGGCAGCGCTTCGGGATGCTCGCGCTGGAGAAAATCAATCAGTTTCTCGCGCACCTCGCAGCGCAGGTCGAAGGCCTGACCGGACGAGCGGGCGCTCATCAGCAGGCGCAGCTCCATTGTGCCTTCCTTGAAATCGGTGACCTGGGCTACGCACACCTGACCGTCCCACCGTTTCGACTCTTTCAGGATCGCGCTGAATTTCTCGCGAATGATGTCGACCGGCGCGCTGTAGTCGAGATAGAGCAT
>DASSSM010000369.1:0-2547 GCA_035708425.1 Pseudolabrys sp. | reverse complement strand
ACCTCGAACCGCATCTCCTCGCGCAGGTTCGCGTCGAGATTGGAGAGCGGTTCGTCGAGCAGCAACGTCTCCGGCTCGACGATCAGCGCGCGTGCGAGCGCGACGCGCTGCTGCTGTCCGCCCGACAATTCGCCCGGATAGCGCTCCGCCAGCGGCGCCAGCTTGGTCGTCGCAAGGATCGCATTGAGCTTCTTGCCGATCGTCTCCCGGTCCATTTTCCTGAGCTTGAGCCCATATACGATGTTCTCGGCGACCGTCATGTGCGGCCACAGCGCGTAACTCTGGAAGATCATCGACATGTTGCGCCGTTCGGGCGGCAAGGTGCTTGCCGGCGAGGACACCAGCCTGTCGCCAACGCGGATTTCGCCTTCGCTCGGCTCGACGAAGCCGGCGATCAGCCGCAGTGTGGTCGTCTTGCCGCAGCCCGACGGGCCAAGCAGGCAAACGAGATGACCGTGCTCGATGGTAAGCGATACATCGTCGACCACGGCAGCAGCGCCGTATCGCTTGGTCAGGCCCCGCAACTCGACCGACGCCACGCGCTTCCTCCCCCTGAATCCGCCGCTAGCCGCGGCTGTCATTTGGCATTTGTTGTACCAACACCGGCTGCGAAGATCTCTTCGCCCCAGATAACGTTTTATGAGCCGGTGAATGCCGGCTTCCGCTTCTCCATGAATGCCTTGCGGCCCTCAATATAGTCGTTGCTGGCGAAGCATTGCCCCACCAGGTCGTCGCAACGCTTGAGATCGCGCTTGCTCTCGTCCTTGACCACCTCGCCGACAATATACTTGACGGAATTGACCGTGAGCGGCGCATTGCTGCTGATCGTCTCGGCATAGTCCTTCACATATTTCTCGACTTCCGCGTCGGGTAGCGCGCGGTTGACCAGGCCCATCTGCAGCGCCTCCGATGCAGTGAACTGACGTGCGGTGAAAAAGATCTCCTTGGCGAAAGAAGGGCCCACGACGTCGACCAGCTTTTTGATGCCCTTGAAACCGTAGCCGAGGCCGAGCTTCGCCGCAGGCACACCGAATTTCGAATTGTCCGAACAAATTCGTAGGTCGCAGCACAGGGCGAGACCGACACCGCCGCCGATGCAATAGCCGCGGATCATCGCAATGGTCGGCTTCGGAAATTCGTAGACTGCCGTGTTCGCTTGATCGACCGCGGCATTGTAGCGGTCGATCGCGTCCTTGCTGGAGCGCTCGCTTTCGAATTTGGAAATGTCGGCGCCCGAAACGAATGCCTTGCCGCCGGCGCCGGTCAGCACCACGACACGGATCGCTCTGTCGGAAGCGAAATCGGCGAGGATTCCCGAGGCGGCATCCCACATTTCCAGCGATACCGCATTGTGCCGTTCCGGATTGTTGAAAATGAGATAGCCGACGCCGCCCTCCTTGCGGGACAGCATTTTGTCGGTCTGGGTCATTCACGTCTCCTTCGTCGTCGCTTCGTCATGGCCAACGCTGACGGATGGCCTTACACCGCCTGCGCCTTGTGCAGCTCGGCAATTTCATTGTCGGCGAAGCCGAATTCCTTGAGCACCTCGTCGGTGTGCTGGCCCTGCGCCGGCGGCGTTGCCACGATCTTGCTTGGCGTGCGCGAAAGCTTCACCGGCTGACCGACAAAAACCTGCTCGCTGCCGTCGGGGCGTTGCGCAGCTTGCGCGATACCGACGTGCTTGACCTGCTCGTCCGCGAACATCTCATCGATTGAGTAAATCGGCCCGCATGGCACGCCGATCTTGTTGAAGACATCTATCCATTCGGCGCTGGTCTTGTGTACGGTCCGCTTGTCGATCTCGGCGTTGAGCGCGTCGCGGTTTTTCGAGCGCAGCGCGCCGGTCGTGTAATCGGGATGCTTGATGAGCTCCGGCGCCTGAAGCGCGTTGCACAGCCGTTCCCACATCACCTGACCGGTCGATGCGATATTGATGTGGCCGTCCTTGGTCTTGAATACTCCGGTCGGAATGCTCGTCGGATGATTGTTGCCGGCCTGTTTCGCGACCTCGTGCATCTGCAGCCAGCGCGCGGCTTGGAAATCAAGCATGAATATCTGCGCTTGCAGCAACGACGTGTTGACCCATTGGCCTTCGCCGGAGACTTCGCGCTCGAGCAACGCGACCATAATGCCGAGTGCGCAAAACAGGCCGGCTGAAAGATCCGCGATCGGGATACCGACGCGCACCGGCCCCTGGCCCGGCAGGCCCGTGATCGACATCAACCCGCCCATGCCCTGCGCAATCTGGTCGAAGCCTGGGCGATCGCGATAGGGCCCGTCCTGGCCGAAGCCGGAGATGCTGCCGAGCACAATGCGCTTGTTGATCTTCTTCAGCGACTCGTAATCGACACCAAGCCGGCCCTTCACGTCTGGGCGAAAATTCTCCACCACGACGTCCGCTTTTTCGACCATACGCTTGAACGCCGCGAGGCCTTGCGGCGATTTCAGATCAAGCGTGATGCTGCGCTTGTTGCGATGCAGGTTCTGGAAGTCGGCATTCGAGCGCGGTCCGCCGGGCCCTTCGCCTTTTTCCAGATGGGGCGGCGT
>DASSSM010000368.1:0-5536 GCA_035708425.1 Pseudolabrys sp. | reverse complement strand
AATAGGTCCAGACAAGTTTCTTGTCCGGCTCGATGCCCGGCAGCACGCGCGGGCGAGCGCCGGTCGCAATGATGATATGTTTTGCCTGGTAGCTGCCCGCGCCAAGCGCATTCTTCGGAGCCTCACTCTTCGAAGCTTTGACGGTCACTTTGCCTGGCGCGTCGATCGTGGCCTCGCCCCAAATGACCGTGATCTTGTTCTTCTTCATCAGGAAGCCGACGCCATCGCTAAGACGCTTCGCGACAGCGCGCGAGCGCGCCACTACAGCTTTCGGGTCGTAACCGACATTGTCGGCTTTCAGGCCGTAATTTTTGGCATGCTCCAGGTAGTGGAAAATTTCCGCAGACCGCAGCAAAGCCTTGGTCGGAATACATCCCCAGTTGAGGCAGATACCGCCGAGGTAATCGCGTTCGACGATCGCGGTTTTGAAGCCGAGTTGTGCCGACCGGATGGCCGTCACGTAACCGCCGGGGCCGGAGCCGATGATCAAAACGTCAAAATTCGTGTCAGCCATTCGCTTATTCGTCTCCCGGACCCGATTGAATGTAACCCGGATTGGGCATGTAATGCTTGCCTATATCATTGGGGCAAACGACATGACCAGAACCGTTGGCGCACTCGTCACCCTGGCGATCTGTCTGACGGCGCAGGCCGTCTCCGGCGCCGAGATCAAGGTCTACAGCACCATCGGGGTCAAGAGTGCGTTGGAGGAATTAGGATCGAAATTTGAGAAGGCTACCGGCAACAAACTCAACGTCACCTGGGGCCTCATTTCGGGATTTACGAAAAAGGCTCAGGAGGGTGACGTGCCGGACGTTCTGGTTGTGTCGCGCGCCAGCATCGACAGCTTGATCAAAGACGGCAAGATCGCACCGGGTTCCGACGCAACCCTCGCGAAGTCAGTGTTCGCAATCGCCGTAAAACGCGGTGCACCCAAACCGGACATTTCTTCCTCCGAAGCGCTCAAGAGCGCGTTGCTGGCGGCCCGCGCCGTCGGCTACAGCGATCCTGCCGCCGGCGGGGCAAGCGGCGTGCATTTTGCCAAGGTGCTTGAGCGGCTGGGAATTGCTGCCGAAATCAAAGCCAAAAGCAAATTTCCGCCGCCGGCGGGTTTTGTCGGGACGCTGTTGGTCAGCGGTGAGATCGACCTTGCCGTGCAAAGCAAACCGGAGCTGAGTTCCACAGAGGGGGTCGAAATCGTAGGTCCGTTGCCTGGCGATTTCGGCAGCACGACTGTATTCGCGGCAGGCGTCGGCGCATCGTCATCGAACAGCGAAACCGGTAAGGCCTTGGTCAAATTCCTGACGTCGCCGGAAGCTCAGACAGCATTCACCGCGCACGGCTTCGATCCGCCCTGACTGTCAGACCACCATCATCACCGGATTTTCGATCAGCGTCTTGAACGCGCCGATGAGCTCGGCGCCGAGCGCGCCGTCAACCGACCGGTGATCGCAGGACAGCGTCACGCTCATGATGTGAGCGGCCTCGATCTTGCCGTTGCGCGCGACCGCACGCTCTTCGGCAGCTCCAACCGCGAGGATGGTCGATTGCGGTGGATTGATCACCGCGGTGAAGTCCTTGATCCCGTACATGCCGAGATTTGAGACCGAAGACGTGCCGCCCTGGTATTCCTGCGGCTTGAGCTTGCGGGCGCGCGCACGCGCCGCGAGATCCCGCATTTCGTTCGAGATTGCAGACAACGATTTGCTTTCCGCGCTGCGGACGATCGGTGTGATCAGCCCGCCAGGCAAGGCTACGGCAACGCCGATATCGGAATGCTTGTGCTTGAGCATGCCGCCCTCGGTCCAACTCACGTTCGCGTCCGGTATCCGTTGAAGCGCGAGAGCCAGGGCTTTGACGACGAAATCGTTGACTGAAAGCTTGTAAGCGGGCTTGCCGTCCTTGTCCTTCGGTGCGGCGGCGTTGATCTCTTCGCGCGCCGCCAAGAGCTTGCCGATATCGCAATCCATCGTCAGGTAAAAATGCGGGACCGTTTGAACCGAAGCCGTCAAACGCTGGGCGATCGTGCGTCGCATGCCATCGTGCGGCACAAGCTCGTACGAGTTTGGCTCATAAAGTGACAGAACTTGCTGGTCGGACATAGCTGGCGCAATGGCCACCCCCTGCGGTCCACCGGCAGCAGGCGCGCGTAATCCTTTGCCCGACTTTGCGGCGTCGATATCGCGCGCAATCACCCGGCCGTGCGGACCCGAGCCCTGCACCCGGCCCAGATCGATGCCGGATTCCTTCGCAAGGCGGCGCGCCAGTGGCGACGAAAAGATTCGATTACTCGCGGAGGTCCGAGCCCCCTCACCCGCCGCCCTTGGCGGCGACCTCTCCCCGCTGGGGAGAGGTGAAGGACGCCGGGCTTGCGGCACGGCAGAGACTGCTCCCTCTCCCCGTTGGGAAGAGGGCTGGGGTGAGGGGGATAACGGCTCGGGCCTTTTTTCTGGTGCCTTGACCGGCGCCGCCTTTGCCGCACTTGCCGCCGCCTTCACATCCTCGCCTTCGCCGGCCAAAACTGCGATGACCGCATTGACCGCAACATCCTGTGTCCCCTCGGGCACCACGATCTTGGCGAGTGTCCCCTCGTCGACCGCCTCGTATTCCATCGTGGCCTTGTCGGTCTCGATCTCAGCGATGACGTCGCCGGACTTGATCTTGTCGCCCTCCTTCTTCAGCCAGCGCGCAAGATTGCCCTTCTCCATCGTAGGCGACAGCGCCGGCATGAGGATGTTGGTGGGCATCTGTCGTCCGCCGGCCTAGCCGACCCCCGCCTGCGCGCGCTGGACGATACGGCTCGGGGTCCAACTTGCGAGCCGACGCGCCCGCCGACCCTCGACGTTTTCGAGATCGTAGTCGACCGGTTCCGCATGCCGCTCCGCAAGCTCGGAGAATGCGGTCGCGGTCACATTCAGCGTTGCCCGCTTCTCGCCATTTCCCGAGATGACAGCCGCGACATAGGCGCCGCAGGTCCGGCAGATCAAATAATCGGCCGTGCGCAAACCGAACCGGTAACGATTAAGCCCGTTGGGCGGAGCGGAAATCGTCAGCGATCCTTTCGGATCCGCGACGGCCTTGGTGCCGTGACGGCGGCAGAACGAGCAGCCGCAGGCGCGCAATGGCAGATCGGCGACAGACATCGCGGTCTCGAACACCACCTCGACCTGTCCGCAATGGCATGAGCCGCGCAAGATCATCATCTGCCTCAGCGATAGCAAACGGCTTTCGCCGCCTCGACGATTTCGGCGACCGACGGCAGCGCCAGCTTCTCGAGATTTGCAGCATA
This sequence comes from Pseudolabrys sp., assembly GCA_035708425.1. Taxonomy (GTDB): domain Bacteria; phylum Pseudomonadota; class Alphaproteobacteria; order Rhizobiales; family Xanthobacteraceae; genus Pseudolabrys. Next base: position 2,247 of record DASSSM010000368.1, on the reverse strand, counting down.
GGGCATCGGCACGTCTTTTCCTGACACGCGTGCAACCGGGGCATCGAGATAATCGAAAGCGCGCTCCATGAGACGCGCTGCGATTTCCGCGCCGACACCGCTTTGTTGCCAGCCCTCCTCTACAGTGACTGCACGACCGGTTTTCTGCACCGATGCAACGATGGTTTCGCTGTCCATCGGCTTGAGCGTGCGCAAGTCAATCACCTCGGCGTCGATGCCGGCGCCTGCCAGCTCCCCTGCCGCCTTGAGCGCATAGGTCATGCCTATTGACCAGGATATGATTGTCACGTCATTGCCCGGACGCGCGATCTTTGCCTTGCCGATCGGCAGCACGAAATCGTCCAGCTTCGGCACCGGCGAGGAATGGCCGTAGAGACTTTCGTTCTCGAGAAAAATTACCGGATTTGGATCGCGGATAGCTGCCTTCAGCAATCCCTTCGCATCTGCAGCCGTCGATGGAGTGATCACCTTCAAGCCCGGGATGTGCGAGTACCACGCCGAATAGTCCTGGCTATGCTGGGCGGCCACGCGCGCGGCCGCGCCGTTCGGTCCCCGAAACACGATCTGGCAGCCCATCTGCCCGCCCGACATATAGAGCGTCTTCGCCGCCGAGTTGATGAGTTGATCCATCGCCTGCATGGCGAAATTGAAGGTCATGAATTCAACAATCGGTTTGAGGCCGGCGAGCGCGGCGCCAATGCCAAGGCCGGCGAAGCCATGTTCGGTAATCGGCGTATCGATCACGCGCCTGGCGCCAAACTCCTGCAGCAACCCCTGCGTGACCTTGTAAGCACCCTGATATTCGGCCACCTCTTCGCCCATCACGAAGACATCCTTGTCGCGGCGCATTTCCTCAGCCATGGCGTCACGCAACGCCTCGCGCATGGTCATGGTGACCATCTCGGTGCCTTCCGGGATGTCGGGGTCATTCGCCGGTTGGGGCACGGGCGCTTCCGGCGCCTTCGCCGGTTTTGGCGCGGGCACATCCTGTGTCTTTGCTTGTGGTTTCGGCGATTTTGCCTGCGGCACCGACTCAGCGGCTTTCGGTTGCGGCGCCGGCTTGGACGACTTGATCGCGGCCTTGTCCTCGCCCTCACCGAGGATCACGGCAATGGGGGTATTCACCGCGACGTCGGCGGTGCCCTCCGGGACAAGAATTTTTCCGAGCGTGCCTTCGTCGGTCGCCTCAACTTCCATCGTGGCCTTGTCGGTCTCGATCTCGGCGATGACATCGCCGGATTTCACTTCATCGCCCTCTTTCTTGAGCCACTTGGCCAGATTGCCCTTCTCCATCGTGGGAGAGAGCGCGGGCATGAGCACTTCGATCGGCATGGGCTATTGTTTTCCGGGCAACAAATCAGCGGTACACATCGGTATAAAGTTCGGAGACGTCCGGCTCCGGATCGTGCGTGGCAAATTCCGCCGCCTGATTGATCAGGTCGCGAACTTCGCCGTCAATCTTCTTCAGTGCATCTTCGGAGGCGAATTTCTTTTCCAGAATTCTGTGACGCGCCATGTCGATCGGGTCGTGATGGCTGCGTACTTCATCCACTTCCTCGCGCGTTCGGTACTTCGCGGGGTCCGACATCGAATGCCCGCGATATCTGTAGGTCAGCATTTCGAGGATATAGGGGCCCTTGCCCGCGCGGCACCATGCGGCAGCCTTTTCTCCGGCCGCTTTCACGGCACGCACGTCCATGCCGTCGACCTGGTCACCGGGAATATTGAACGACAACCCTCGGCGCGACAGGTTGACCTCGGCCGAAGAGCGCGTGATCGCCGTCCCCATCGCATAACGATTATTCTCGATCACATAGACCGCGGGCAGCTTCCAGAGCTCCGCCATGTTGAAGCTTTCGTAGACCTGGCCCTGATTGGCGGCACCATCGCCGAAATAGGTGATGCTGATGTTGCTGTTGTTGCGGTAGTTATTGGCGAAGGCCAGACCGGTACCGAGCGGCACCTGCGCGCCCACAATCCCGTGCCCGCCATAGAAACCTTTCTCCACGCTGAACATGTGCATGGAGCCGCCCTTGCCTTTGGAATAACCGTGCGCGCGCCCGGTGAGCTCGGCCATGACTCCCTTGGGATCCATGCCGGTTGCGATCATGTGACCGTGGTCGCGATAGCCGGTAATGACCTGGTCGCCAGGCTTGAGCACCATCTGCATGCCGACGACGACGGCTTCCTGGCCGATATAGAGATGGCAGAATCCGCCAATCAGGCCCATGCCGTACATCTGCCCCG
>DASSSM010000367.1:0-2798 GCA_035708425.1 Pseudolabrys sp. | reverse complement strand
TCCCGTTTGTGCGCGAACTCGACGGCTTCGACTTCGACGCGCAGCCGTGGGACTGTGAGGAACGTATGGCCCGCCCCGTTGCAAGTGGTTTTGCGTTTTGGCTGATCAGTCTGCGCTAACGTATCCGGTCTCGGGGCCTGGCGCCCTGGCCAAGATGGAAATCCGCGCGTTCTGGTCCTCATAATTTCGACGGCGATTGTGCGCCATTCGCGACAACAGGTTTCCAGAACACCGGTCGACTGGCAGGCCATCTCGTTCGACCACCCGCAGCTGTGTTGGCGTCGATGCCAGCGGATCCCTACGCTACTTTGGCTCCCATGCCAGCATCGTACTCTTGGTTTCGTTGCAGCGTCGCCCAGGCGATCCGGGCGAGCTTGTTTGCCAAAGCGACAATGACGGTATTGGTGTGGGCGCGTGCTAGGAGCCCGCGCAGCCAAGCACCAAGTGGCGTCTGCCCTTTCACCAGCCACGGAAGGGCGGCGCGGGCGCCGTGGATCAACAGCTTCCGCAAATAACGGTTGCCGCGCTTGGTGATTGCGCCAAGCTTCGGCTTGCCGCCGGTCGTTCGTTGCTTGGGAACAAGTCCCAGCCAGGCTGCCACATCTCTGCCTCGCTTGAAGGCTCCGCCGTTACCGATCGCGGCGACGAGAGCAGTCGCGTTCATCACGCCGATACCGGGGATCGTCGCCAGCCGATAGGCGCGATCATCGGATTTGGCGAAGGCTGTGAACTCGGCGTCGAGTGCGGCGATGCGGCGGTCGAGCGCCTGCCACTCGGCGCGCAGATCGCCGATCAGAAGACCGATGCGCGGACTGAGGCCGGAGGTCTCGTTGGCCAGGATCTCGGGCAGCTGCCGTTCGAGCTTGGTCCGCCCCTGCGGCACAACGATCCCCCGCTCAAGCAGGATCCCCCGCACCTGGTTGATCACGGCCGTGCGTTCGCCGACCAGTCGATCGCGCACGCGGTGCAACGTCTGCAGATCGAGTTGCGCTTCGTTCTTGAGCTCGACAAACCGCATCGTCGGCCGGCTCGCCGCCTCCGCGACCGCCTCAGCGTCACGCTCGTCGTTCTTCTGCGCCTTGACGTACGGCCGGACGTATTCCGGCGCCATCAGGCGCGCCGTGTGTCCCTGCGCCTGCAGCGCCCGGCCGAGGTGATGCGCCCCGCAGCAGGCCTCCATTGCCACCACGCACCGCGGCAGATTGGCAGTGAAGGCCAGGACGTTGTCACGACGGAGGCGCCGCCGCATCACCACCCGACCGGCCGCGTCCAAACCGGCCAGGCTGCAGGTGTTCTTACCCAAGTCGATCCCAAGAACACTGATGGTCATCATCGCTCCCTTCCCTCATGCCCGTTGTCAGACCCGAAGAGATTAGCGCTCTCTTCGGAGAGGGGCAGGCCATCCCATAATTTCGTGCTTGGTCGACCGGTTGACCATTGTTATCCCATGGCCCTGGTGAAGCGCTCGCCGAACAGGATAGCGAACTGGGCCTTGGCCTTTGACCATTCGCGCGGCGGCATTTTCCACTCCTTTTCCTCGCGCATCAAGGCGAGATAGAGGAGCTTGGCGGCGGCCTCATCGTGCGGAAAGTGGCCTCTGGCGCGCACGGCGCGCCTGAGCTTGGCGTTCAGGGCCTCGATGGCGTGTAGACGATCCGGCGGACGTCGTCGCTGAAGGCATAGAACGGCACGACCTCGCCCCAGACGCGACGCCAGCCCTGAGCGATGGCGGGATATTTGGCGCCCCACTTGCTCGTCTCGAAGGCGGCGAGAGCGGCTTCACCGGCTTGCGCGTCCGCGGCGCGATAGATGCCCTTCAGCTCGGCTGCGATGGCTTGCCGTAGGAGACAAAGGCCAGGCTGTTGCGCAGGAGATGAACGATACAAGTTTGGATCTGCGCATCCGGAAAGACCGCCAGGATTGCCTCTGAAAAGCCCTTGAGGCCATCGATGACAGCCAGCAGCACATCTTCCATGCCGCGGCTCTTGAGTTCGTTCATCACGCGCAGCCAGAATTTTGCCCCTTCGTTCTGTTCGATCCACATCCCGAGGATCTCTTTGGCGCCGTCGGCACGCACGCCAAGGGCGATGTAGACGGCCTTGTTGCGAACGAGGCTTTCATCGCGGATCTTCACGCGGAGCGCGTCGAAGAAGACAAGAGGATAGACCGGCTCCAAGGGCCGCATCTGCCAGGCGGCGACCTCGTCGAGCACGGCATCGGTCACCGTACTGATCAGATCGGCCGAGACCTCGATGCCGTAGAGATCGCGCAGGTGCCCGGTGATCTCCCGTGTGCTCATGCCGCGCGCGTACATCGAGACGATCTTTTCGTCGAACCCGGGAAAGCGGCGCTGATATTTGGCGATCAGCTGCGGGTCGAATGTCGCGGCCCGGTCCCTCGGCACGTCGATCTCAAGCTTGCTGCTGTCGGTCAGGACTGTCTTCATGCCATAGCCGTTGCGCCGGTTCTCGGCCTCATCCTCGCCGCTCAGATGATGATCCATCTCGGCATTCAGCGCGCGCTCGGTCAGCGCCTTCTTCAGACCGTCGAGCAGCCCGCCTGGATCAAGCGCTGATCGCGCATCAGTGCCAGCCAACAGCTGATCGAGAAGGGCATCCGGTAAAATCGGGGCTTTGCGTCGTGCCATCATTGAGCTCCTTTGCTCTCATCATGACCGACCTGACACGAAATTATCGATAGTCCCCCCTTGCGGGCACTCGATGAGAGCGCAGCCCTCACGAATATGGTTCGCAGCCACGCCCGGAGCCTCCAAGGCACCCGCGCCTATGGCACCATCC
>DASSSM010000366.1:0-5526 GCA_035708425.1 Pseudolabrys sp. | reverse complement strand
ATGGCGCTATTGGACGCGATGACAGAAGCGAAAGCGACAGCAACAACGACAGCCAACTTCATCATGATCTCCCGACGCTAATCGGTATCTAGTCTGGACTCGATAGCCGCCGGCGCATTGACTCAGATCAAGCTAGCCCCTTAGCGGGACATGCAGTCATGGATAAATTGCCGGCGCTTCGTCACTGGCACTTTTTGAGTTTTGGCCTGCCTGCTGCATTCGGCGCGTTTCTTCTTCAACGCGGCCTCTTTCTCGCGCATGGCCTGCAGCTGCGCTTTATCGGCAACGGTGCGGTCGGTCTTCATGCCGGTCATCGGCTTTTCGGTCGTTGAGGGCGGTGTCTGCGCGCAGACAAGGCCCGGTATGGCCGACGCCGTGACAACAAGTGTGGCGATCAGGATTGCGGAACGAAACATCTTCAGCTCTCCCAGCTAAAATTTCGAGTCATCTTAGCACACAGCTATGCGGGTGTTTGGGACGTATGTCTCGCCGCGGCCGATGCCGTATTATTTCTTGGACCCCGGGTCTGCTTTCACTCTCAGTTGCACCACCTCACTGTCGACCTTCGCGACAGCGGATTTGAGCGAGGCGATTTCCGCCCGGCTGGCCGCGAGGTCGCGGGTGAGGGCGTTGATCTTCTCTCTTGTGTCGCGCTCAAGTTTTGCCAGCGCCTGGTGGAGAAACTCGACATTCGCTTGCAGGCATCCGGTGCGGCGATCCATCTGCGTCTCCGCCGTGCACTTCTCGACGCCCCGGATGTCCTGGGGGACCGCAGGTGAAAGAAGTGCGCCGATAATCAGTACGGCTGTGACGCAAAGCCGCGGGGCGTGCTTTCTCAGGTATGTCATGCAGTTTTCTCTTGCGTTTGTGTGCATTCATACAAACAATTATACAAGAATTCTTGTATTGAGTGGCTTCGAATGGCGAACGGCCAAAGGCATCCGCGGCAGGCAACCGAGCCAAGCGCGTTCGGAATTTCGCTGTCGAAAGGCAATGGCCGTCCGCTTTTCGTGCAACTGCACGAGCAGATCATCGACCGCATCTCCGCCGGCGAATTGACAGCCGGTGCACGGCTGCCGCCGGTGCGGCGGCTCGCCGAGCAGCTCGGCATCAACCACATGACGGTCGCGAAGGCCTACAAGGATCTCGCCAAGGCGGGCTTTGTCGAAGGCCGCGCCGGCGGTGGGACGCATGTCCGTACGCCATACGGAATGAAGCGCGCCCGCGGAGCGGAGCCCGCGATTGCGGCGCCGCTATTGTCCGAGCGCCTTTATGAGCTCGCGCATGCGCCCGGCGTCATCGCGTTTACGACCAACTATCCCGAGCCGGATCCCGAATGCACGAAGGAATTCGAGATCTGCCTGCAGTCGGTCATCGCTGACGGTCTTTCACCATATTTCATCTACGACTCGTCGAACGGGCGTGTCAGCCTCCGCCGCGCCATCGTCGAATACCTTACCCAACAGGGTCTGGTGGCGACACCGGAAGATGTGATCGTGACATCAGGGGCGCAGCAGGCGATCGAACTTGTCATCCGGCTGCTGGTGCCGCACGGATCGCCGGTGATTGTCGAACGCCCGACCTACTACGGTGTCGTCAACGCATTGCGCAGTGCCGGCGCGCGCATTCTCGAAGTGCCGCTCGAATCCGATGGCATGGACATTGATAAGCTTGAGGCGCATTTGTCGCGGCACAGGCCACGCCTGATCTACACGAACCCGACGTTTCAGAATCCGACCGGTGTGACGACAAGCGTCGAAAAGCGCCGCAGCATCCTTGCGCTGGCGCGCAAACACGGCGTGTCTATTCTGGAAGACGACCACAATTCGGAGCTGCGCTTTAGCGGCTCACCGATCTCTTCAATCCGTGCGCTGTCGGAGCCGGGCGACGACGTTTTTTTTGTGCGCGGGTTTGGCAAGGTGTTCTTGCCTGGCACGCGGCTCGGTTATGTCGTGACCCCGGCGCGCGCGCGGCGCGCTCTGCTCGCGCTCAAGGCGCAAAGCGACCTGCACACAAACGGCATCATGCAGGAAGCGATGGCCCGCTTCCTCGCCCGCAAAAACTATCCGACGATTCTGGAACGTATGAAAAAGGCTTACGCCACCAAACAGCGCAAGCTCATCGCCAGCCTGTCGGCTGGCATGCCGCCCGGCACCTTGATCGGGCAGCCCCAGGGCGGCCTCAGCCTGTGGCTGACCCTGCCGGAAGGCACCGAGGTTTCCGAGCTATATTATCGCGCCGTTCGCCGTGGCGTCGCTTTCGTCGCGGGTGAGGGCTTCTATGCCTCCCACGCCAATCCGCGTACCTTGCGCGTGAGCTTCGGGTTTCTGCGAGACGATGTGCTTGATGAGGGTTTGACCAGGCTCTGCTCCGCGGCAAAGGATCTGATGCGGCCACGCAGTGCGCCGAGCCCGACATTCACCTAGTTGGTTCGCCCGAAGAGTTGAGGGTTACTATGGGCTAGCCGGAAATTGTTGTTTGCTGGCCGCGTAACGCTAGGAGGCTCAGTGATGTATGTGCTCATCATAGTGATCGGGGTGCTCTCCCAGGGAGCATCAATTGTGCCTGTCGGTGTAACTTCTCAAGTTGTTGGAAAATTTAAAAATCTGGATGAGTGCAAGGCGGCTGCGAAGCAGCCCCACGCCGCTGGTCCGATTGCGGATATCACTGTCGTAACAACCTGGGGAGCCAATTGGTATTGCTCATACAGCGGTCCGAATTGACTCGACTGACGGAGCGAAACCGACAGCAACAACGACGGCCAACTTCATCGAAACTTCCCGGCGCTGCTCCAGCCTGCGGGAAACACGATCGAGGAACTTGGCGGTAAGTGGATATTGGCAGAGAAAATTTTCGGTACGATGATACTCGTTCTTGTTGCATTTTCGGCACAGAGCGGCGGGAAGTTGTGCAAGCGATTTGATTTGATGAAGCCTTGTTAGACCCCGCGGATTAAAAATGGCCAATGGGTCGTCCCGACCGCATCTGGCACAAGAATAAATAAGGGGATCTGTCATGCGAAAATCTTCATTGGCGTTACTTGCTGCCGCCATCGCTCTGGCTGCAAGTCAAGCATCGGCAGCGGACATGCCGCGCAAGGCGCCTGCCTACGTACCGCCGGCACCGCCGCCACCGACATGGACCGGATGCTACATCGGCGTCAACGTCGGCGCGGCTCGGGGCCGCTTCGAACTAGATGCTGCAGGTGGAGAATTCCATCGAAGCAACACCGGTTTTGCCGGCGGCGGTCAGTTCGGCTGCGATTATCAATTTGCCGGAAGCGGCCTAGTGCTCGGCTTCCGCAACATGTTCGATGGGACAACCAACCACAGAGACGCGGCATTCTCATTCGTAACGCCAACTGGAGCGATCGGAACTGCAACGGCTGACTTCCATAATCGATGGTTCGATGCTCTGACCGGCCGGATCGGCTATTCGTGGCAATGGCCTTGGCTGGTTTACTTTCAGGGCGGCGCGGTCTGGAGCCGTGTCACGGCAGACATAACTGCGACCGTTCCGCCCCCACCTGCAACGGTGGGCCTTCCGCCCGTAGTTTTCGCCGGCTCCTTTTCCGATACCAAAACCGGCTGGACGATTGGCGGCGGTGTCGAATATCGATGGACGCCGCAGTGGTCAGTCTTCGTGGAAGGCAATTACTACGACTTCGGCGACCGCGATCACTTTTTGGTTTCCCCCGTCGCCACCGCCTGTGCGGCGGGCTGCGCGTTTAGCACCCACGTGAAAGCGTTTACTGCCCTCGTTGGTGTGAACTACAGATTCTGGTCAGGGATTTAGTTTCCCACCGCAGTCGGAACGTCGAAGCCCCGAGTCAATCGGCTCGGGGCTTTTATTTAGAAGCGATGGAATTTGAGACCGCTGTTATAGCCGCGGCCCGATCAGGCCTGAAACGCCTTGAATGTTATGATCGTGTGCGTGTCCTTGATGCCGGGAATGCACTGCACCTTCTCGTTGACGAAATGGCCGATGTCGGTGCCCGCGTCGACATAGAACTTCACCAGCAGGTCGTAGTCGCCGGCGGTCGAGTAGATTTCGGAGGCAATCTCGGCTTCGGCGAGCGCATTGGCGACCTGATAGGATTTGCCGAGCTCGCATTTGATCTGCACGAAGAAGGGGGTCATTGAGCGCCTCCGGACGCCTGTCGAAGCATTGTCTCACAAGCCGCTCATTCCCGCGCAAGCGGGAATCCAGACCCATATTCAACACGCCGAGATCTGTCGCCCTGGGTCCCCGCCTTCGCGGGAACGAGCGGGAAGGGCCCGCCGCAATCCAGCAAAATCAAGGGTGGCTGGCAAGAGACGGCGCGGGACCCGAATCTTGACCGAAATCAATGCGGCTGGTCCCGCTTGGGCTGAAAAGACCCAAATAAACAATGAAGCTAGGTTGGATTGGCAATTTCGATGGGAAAGGCCGCCAGACGCGCAGTGAAGGAATTCGATTTTGCCGCGCAACGCCGCAGCATGGTCGAGCATCACATTGCCCGGCGCGGCGTTCGATCGAAATCCGTCTTGCGCGCGATGGGTGCCGTTCGGCGCGAGGAATTTCTGCCACCCGATCTGTATGAATTTGCCTACGAGGATTCACCCCTGCCGATCGCCGGCGGCCAGACCATTTCTCAGCCGTACATCGTTGCGTTCATGATGGAAGCGCTGCTGCTCGAAGGCGGCGAGAAAGTTCTCGAAATCGGCACGGGCTCAGGCTACGCCGCGGCTGTTCTCGCCGAAGTAGCGAAGGAGGTCTATTCCGTTGAGCGCATAGGACAACTGGCGGAAAAAGCCGCCACCAAGATAGCTGAACAGGGGTACCACAACGTGCACGTCCTGCACGGTGATGGCACACGCGGTTGGCCCGAGCACGCGCCCTACGACGCGATTGTGGTCGCAGCAGGCGGCCCCAAGGTTCCAGAAACGCTAAAAATGCAGCTCAAGATCGGCGGGCGCCTGGTGATACCGATTGGCAGCACCACGCGTGCACAGGAATTGGTGCGTGTGACGAGAGTTTCCGAGACCGAATTCCGGCGAGAAGATCTCGCCGATGTGCGTTTCGTGCCGCTCCTCGGCAAGGAGGGGTGGGAGGCCGAGGACGAGGTTTCGGCACCGGCGCAGCTTCGCCCTGCGCCCAAAGTTGAGCCGTCGTTGGCAAGATTGATTGCAAAAAACGCCGAGCCGTTTGGGTCTATCGACGATGTCGATCTTGGCTCCTTGCTCGCCAGAATTGGCGATGCGCGCGTGGTTCTCATCGGCGAAGCCTCACATGGCACATCGGAGTTTTATCGCATGCGCGAGAGAATTTCGCGCGCGCTGATCGAGAAAAAACAATTCGACTTTATCGCGATTGAAGGTGACTGGCCTGACGCCGCCCGCATCGATCATTATGTTCGACACCGCGAATATCCGCCCTCCGAATGGGTCGCATTCGCCCGGTTTCCGACATGGATGTGGCGCAACAACGAGGTACGGAACTTTGTCGGTTGGCTCCGCGGCTACAACGCATCAATGGAGCTCGAGC
>DASSSM010000365.1:0-4701 GCA_035708425.1 Pseudolabrys sp. | reverse complement strand
CCGATCACTTTGAGGATGACGAAGGTCATTGCGCCTGACCAGACGACCGTCACGACGACCCCATAGGCCTGCGCCAGCAACTGCTGCGGATTGCCTTCAAGCAGTCCGTGGATGCCACCGGGCATTTCCGGAGTTGCCGACAGCGCGCCAACCGCCAGCACACCGGCGAGCAGCGTGCCGGTCAGTCCGCCGACGCCGTGGACACCGAACACGTCAAGCGAGTCGTCATAGCCGATCTTCAATTTGAGCCAGGTGCAGGCCCAGAAGCAGAGCGCACCGGCGATAACGCCGATGAGCACGGCTTGCATCGGCAACACGAAGCCGGACGCCGGCGTAATGGTGCCGAGACCCGCGACCGCACCCGAAATCATTCCGAGCACCGATGGCTTGCCGCGCGTCCACCATTCCAGTGCCATCCATGTGAAGGCACCTGCACTCGCGGCTAGGTGCGTAGATACGATTGCCATAGCAGCGCGTGAATTGGCCCCGAGCGCGGAGCCGCCATTGAAGCCGAACCATCCGACCCACAACAGGCCGACACCGATCACTGCAAGTGCAAGATCGTGGGGTGCAAGATTTTCACTCCCATAGCCGCGCCGAGCACCGAGCACGTAGGCTGCGACCAGACCTGCGATACCGCAATTGAGATGCACAACCAGGCCACCGGCGAAATCGATTGTGCCATAGCTGCCGAGAAATCCGCCGCCCCATACCCAATGCGCGATGGGCACATAAACCAGCAGCAGCCAGAAAGCACAGAACAACAGAAACGCGGAGAAATGCATACGATCGGCGACGGAGCCTGCAACCAGCGCCACCGTGATCACGGCAAAGGTCATCTGGTAGATCATGAAGAGGCTTTCTGGGATCGTCTTCGCCAGTGGCGAAATCGCATCAAGCGTCACGCCATTGAGAAAGATGCGATCGAGCGAGCCGATGAACGCGCCCTCGCCGGTAAAGGCGAGACTGTAACCGGCGAATGCCCACAATATCGATACAAGAAACGTCGCGGCCAGACTCTGCGCCATGGTTGCGAGGACGTTCTTCTTGCGCACCATGCCGGCATAGAACAAGGCGAGGCCCGGGATCGTCATCATCAGCACCAGCCCGGTAGCGCCGATCATCCATGCGGTATCGGCCGCGTCGATCTTTGCGTCTTCCGCAAAAGCCGGCGACGTGGCGGCAATGATGATCGCGGCCGGAGCGAGGCGCAGGAACGCCTGTTTCATAATCATCTCCCCAATGTGATCTTTGATTTCTAAAGTGCGTCGACGTCGGTCTCGCCGGTGCGGATTCGCACCGCCTGCTCGATCGGAGTGACGAAAATCTTTCCGTCGCCGATCTGCCCGGTTCGTGCCGCCACCTGGAGCTGTTCCATCACCTGATCGAGTTGCTCGCTGGCGACGGCAACTTCGAGGCGCAGCTTGGGAAGAAAATTCACCGCGTATTCGGCGCCGCGATAAATCTCGGTGTGCCCCTTTTGCCGTCCGTAACCTTTCACCTCGGACACGGTCATGCCGTGTATGCCGATGCGGGTAAGGGCGTCGCGCACTTCATCGAGCTTGAAGGGCTTTATGACGGCGATGACGAGCTTCATGGCTTGGCTTCCCCCGGTGCGCCTGTGGCGCAGTTCTTGATTTGCTCACGACCCACCGATCCGGTGGAATGAAACATGAGCGCGAAAGCCCGCTCCAGTCAGAACCGGCTCGGGCTTGTTGCGTAGGCTAACGGCAGGCGGCCTAAAGATTAAGCGGTTAAGTTGCTGTACCCACAGGCAGACGCCCACGTTGCAGGCAAACTAGGGCAGTATTACTGCCTCATCGGCGGAGAACGTGCTAAACCACGGTCGGCAATAAGCCTAGGCAGCAAGGCGCTCACCTGTCGCGTCGTCATTCCCGGCTTGATGCGTTCGTCATAGAGCAATGTTAGCAGCGATTGGTCATAGACCGACAGATAACCGACCATCCGTTTCTGATTGAGCGTGGTCCAGGGATTGCGCTGGTCGTGGTTCGACAACCCAAACGCGTGAAGCAATTCGTGATAGGCGCAATCGAGGAAAACGTCGTCGCCCCTGTCTACGATAATGAATGATACCGAGCGTACGATTGTTCCATCGGCGGTCGACTTGACGCTGGTCATGCACTGCGGATCGGTGCGAGCAACGAAGGTTTTGGCGACTTTGGCGCCGAATGCAAGCTGCAGTGCTGATTGAAAGTCCTTTTCGTCGATAAGCCGCAATTCCACATCCGCCTCGGTGGCCGAGGTTTCTCTTAGCTGGAGGTTTGGCACCTCGCGAGCGTAGTCGGCAATGACACGCGACATCGCGATCATCCGATCAACACTGCCCCCGCCGAAAACCCGCACATGGATCGGATGATCGAAACGCCGGATACCCAGCGGTCGGGCGCCAATGCGCAAGTCGGAGCCAAAGGCAAGCGCAAGAAAGCCGCGCTCGAGTTCGGTGGCTGTGAAACTGGTGTATTGCGGCGGAGCATCCTGCGGGGCGCCGGCCGGTGCCGGCTGCTTATCCGATGCGGCGAATGCGGACGCTGACACCGCGATCAAAATTACGCAGATCGTGATCAACCGACACATTGTTCGCTTCAGCTTTCCCGCCGCTGGCGTACCAGCCCTTCCTGAGCGACCGAGGCGACCAGTGTCCCGTCGCGCTTGAATATGAGCCCGCGCGCATAGCCGCGCGAACCATGCAGGTTCGGGGAATCCTGTGCATAAAGCAGCCAATCGTCGGCGCGGAACGGCCGATGCAGCCACAACGCGTGATCGAGGCTGGCAGCCATGAATTCCTTTTCAAACAACGTGCGGCCATGCGGCGCTAGCGCAGTATCGAGCAGCATCATGTCGGACGCATAAGCCAGCACGCACTGATGGATGGCAGGAAGATCCGGCAATTTGCCGGTGGTGCGGATCCAGATGTTGAAATGTCCGCCAGGAATTTTCTTGCCGAGATAGCGCTCGAATTCGACCGGGCGCAATTCGATCGGTCTGTCGCGTTCGTAATACCGGCGAACCGGGTCCGGCATTGTCGGCAGCAGCTTCTCACGCATGTCGGCGTCGCTTGGCAACTTTTCCGGGGGTGGCACCTCCGGCATCTTGGCCTGATGATCTAGGCCGGGCTCATCGGCGTGAAATGACACCGCCATGGAAAAAATCGGATGACCGTGCTGGCGCGCCGTGACGCGGCGCGTCGTGAAACTCTTGCCGTCACGGATGCGATCGACGTCATAGATTATCGGAACTTTTGGATCCCCCGGCAGCAGAAAGTAGGCGTGCATCGAGTGCGGCGGCCGGCTGGCATCGACCGTGCGTACCGCCGCGACGAGGGCCTGCCCGATGACCTGACCGCCAAAGACCCGCTGCCAGCCGACCTGCGGCGAGCGGCCGCGGAACAGGTTCACTTCGAGGGGTTCGAGGTCGAGGATGTTGAGCAGGTCTTGTACGGCGGATGACATCAGAGAGCCCGAAATAGTCAAAGGGTACCCTCAACCTGCTATGCTGCGGCCGGATTTACAAGGAATGCGCGATGAATAAGCGCCAACGTCATCAGGCCGAGGTTGTCGTCGGCGGGGCCGGTTTTGCCGGTTTGGCGCTCGCAATCGCGCTGCGGCAGGGGCTGGGCAATCCATTCACGGTGACGGTTGCCGACCCGGCGCTGGCGCATGCCCGCTCGAAGGATCCACGTGCCTCTGCGATCGCTGCGGCCGCCCGCCGTCTGTTCGAGGCGATCGGGGTTTGGGATACGGTGGCGGAAAATGCACAACCAATCCTCGACATGGTCGTCACCGACTCAAAGCTTGATGACGCGGTGCGCCCGGTGTTTCTGACTTTCGGCGGCGAGGTGGAAGAGGGCGAGCCTTTCGCGCATATGATCGAGAATCGCCATCTTGTCGACGCGCTTGCGGAAAAAGCAAAATCGCTCGGCGTTGAGTTGCGGGCGTCGCCGGTTGCCGGCTTTGCCGCCGACGCAAATTCGGTCAAGGTGCAATTTGCCGGCGACGAAACCATCACGGCGCGCCTTCTGGTTGGCGCCGATGGTGCTCACTCCCTGATCCGCGAGCGGGCCGGCATCGCCACGCACGGATGGACTTACGATCAGTCCGCAATCGTCACGACGGTTGCGCATGAGCGCGAGCATAATGGCCGTGCCGAGGAGCATTTCTTGCCGGCGGGGCCTTTTGCGATCCTGCCACTCACGGGCAGGCGCTGCTCGATCGTCTGGACCGAGACTTCCGGCGAAGCAGAGCGCATCGTTGCGCTGTCGGACAATGAATTTCACGCCGAGCTAGAAAAACGCTTCGGCCTGCAGCTCGGCGACATTGAAATTGTCGGGCCGCGGCGTACGTTTCCGCTCGGTCTGTTCACGGCGCGCACATGTATCGGCCAGCGGCTGGCGCTGGTCGGAGACGCCGCCCACATTATCCATCCCATCGCCGGGCAGGGCCTCAATATGGGACTGCGCGACGTTGTAGCGCTTGCTGAAGCCATCGCTGACGCGGCGCGCCTCGGTCTCGATCCAGGCGGACCTGAAGTGCTCGAACGATATCAACGCTGGCGGCGCTTCGATACCATGACCATGGGTATTGCGACCGACGGCCTGAATCGGCTGTTCTCTAACCATTCGGATGCGTTGCGTCTTGTCCGCGACATCGGCCTTGGATTGGTTGAGCGGATGCCGATGCTCAA
>DASSSM010000364.1:0-2333 GCA_035708425.1 Pseudolabrys sp. | reverse complement strand
ACGGCGTCGTGCTCACCGACTTCGAGGAAGTCACGAGTTCAATCGCATCCTACGACGAATGGTGCAGCGCCTGGTCGAAACGTGCCGCGCACCACGAGCAGCTCGGCCGCGAGGCGCTCGCGAAGAAACGCCTGCTGACCGCCGGCGAATGCCTGCAGCGCGCCGGCGTCTACTATCACTTTGCGTCATTCCTGTTCGTGCATGATCAAGCGCAGATGAAGGCCGCGCACAAAAAGCAGATCGAGTGCCGGCAGGCCGCGCTTCCCTATCTCCGGCCACCCGGCGAACGTGTCGAAATCCCCTATCAGGGCAAAACGCTCGCCGGCATCCTGCGCAAGCCCGCAGGCGTCGATAAGCCCCCCATTCTCGTGATGGCGGTCGGGCTCGATTCCACCAAGGAGGAAGGCGATGCTTACGAGGCGCCGTTTCTCGCGCGCGGGGTTGCGACATTGATGTTCGAAGGCCCCGGACAGGGCGAAGCTCAATACGACTTTGCGATCCGCGGCGACTACGAGGTGCCGGTGAAGAGCGTGCTCGACTTCGTCGAGCAACGCGGCAATCTCGATGCCAAGCGCATCGGCATGTGGGGCGTGAGCCTCGGCGGCTATTACGCGCCGCGCGCGGCAGCCTTCGACAAGCGTATCAAGGCCTGCATCGCGCTGGGTGGCCCGTTCAACTGGGGCGCGGCCTGGGATGGCCTGCCGGAGCTTACGCGCGAGGCATTTCGCGTGCGCAGTCACTGCAAGACGCAGGACGAAGCTCGCAAGAACGCTGCGACACTTTCACTGGAAGGTGTCGCGCAAAACATCACCTGTCCGCTTTTCATCGTGAACGGCCGGCTCGACCGTATCGTGCCGGCGAAGGACGCCGAGCATCTTGCACGCGAAGCGAAGGGGCCGGTGGAATTGATGATGATCGAGGACGGCAACCACATTGCGACAAACCGCGCCTACCGCTGGCGGTCGCAAAGCGCTGACTGGATGGCGGAACAGCTCAAATAGTCTGAAAGCCGCGCAGCAACGCGTGCATTCGCTCTATTCCCGTGTCGGTAATCAAAACCATCTCGCCGGTCTGTACGCCGGCTTTTCCGTCACGCGTTACCACGTTGGGCTGAATCACGACTGTCTGCCCGGCGCGGAACGGATCACCCGGCACCGGGCCCGCCGGACGGCTTTTGGTGCCGAGAATTGGCGGCAAATAGCCCCCTCCGTATCCATGCAGAAGATCGTCGATGATCGTGAAGCCGGCATCTTCGATGACACCGGATGCTTCGATGACCTGCGCCGGCGTCGCGCCCGCCCTGAGCACCGACGCAATCGCATCGAAGGCGGCGTCCGCCGCCGCATGCAGGTCACGGTAGAGCTTGCTCGGCTCGCCGAGCGCGAAACTTCGCAGCACCTGACCCGGATGATCCCAGAATGCCGCGGTAATCTCTGCCACTACGACGTCGCCCGATTGGACGCGGCGCATGCGCGGGAATTGGCGTGGGACGCCCAGATCAGGCGTTTGCATTGACGTGACGCCGATATAGTGGATGACATTGGTTGCGCCGTACGAAATGTACGCGCGCTCCACGAGGTCGCCGAGTTCCCTTTCATTCAGGCCTGGCTTTAGCCCGTCACGCAGCGCGGCCATGCCGAGATCGCTGAAGTGAGCGCCGATGCGTAGCCAATCGAGCTCCTCGGCTGATTTCACCTGCCGTATGCGGACGTAGTCCCGATTGAGGCTCTTGAGCTTTCCAAATTTTGCCGACAGCGCGGCGTGTTGGTCCGCCGTCATCGGCCCAAGCGTCGCGACATGATCTGCGCGCGCACCGCGCCGGTCGAGCGTCTTTATTGCTGCGGCAATTGACGACTCGCCGCCCCAGGCCACATCAGCCTTGTCGGCAAGGATGCTGGCCTGCGGTGCATGATTGACATATTGCACGAACAGCGCGTCCCGCTCGCGCGGCGTAAGCACGCCGACGGCTTCGGCGGTCGCCGGCCATTGCGTAAGCCACTGCACGGCCGAGCCGAACCGGTTAGCGCCGCAAAACACCAGATGGTCGCATCCGGCTTGCGTCAGCAGCGCCTCGACAGCGGCACGGCGCCGCATCATCTCCTGTTCGGAGAAGCGCGGATATTCGGCTTCGACAATGCGCGCGAGTTGCGGAGGAAGCGTCACGTCGCCTTCTTGGGTAGTGCGACGATCATGTCAAGCTCAACGCGCGCGCCCGGGGACGACAGCTGGTTGATGCAAACCGTCGTACTGGCGGGCCTCCAGTCGCCGAAATACTTGCCCATTGTGCGGTGCATTGCATCAGCGTCACGAAAGTCGGTCAGATATTTCGTAAT
>DASSSM010000363.1:0-3311 GCA_035708425.1 Pseudolabrys sp. | reverse complement strand
GGAACCCGGCGGCAAGACCGGATTCACCTGCGGTCCAAGTCTTGGGAGAGAAGCAAGTCCTAGGCGCGGCAAACGCAGCCGCCCCGACAACGATCAACCACCGGGGGAAGGACTAAACAATTTCACGAGCAGGGCTCCAAGGCCCTGCTCTTTTTTCCACGCCGACATCTCCTCAGCGGCGCGGGCCTGAAATCGTCATCAGGAAGTCGTAGGGAATAAGATTGTGCGAATAGAGCGCATACAGAATTCCGAAAATGACCGTTGCGACCACGGTCGTCCAACCGAGCTTTCGCCAGACACGGTGCGTTGCCGGTGCGCCGGGATCGGTGCCGGGAATGACATCGCCGCTTTCCTCCTGGTTGCGCACGCCCCAAGGCAGAATGGCGAACAGCGTCACCCACCAGATCAGAAAATAGATAGCAATGAGCGTGCTCGTGCTCATTGGTCTTACGCCTGCTCGAGCTCGACCAGCGTGCCGCAGAAATCTTTGGGATGCAGGAAGATGACCGGCTTGCCGTGCGCGCCGATTTTCGGCTCGCCGTCTCCAAGCACGCGCGCGCCTTGCGCTTTGAGTGTGTCACGGGCGATGCGAATATCTGAAACCTCATAGCAAACGTGGTGGATACCCCCGTCCGGGTTGCGCTCGAGAAATTTCGCGATCGGAGAATCGGCACCCAACGGCTCGAGCAGCTCGATCTTGGTGTTGGGCAACGTGATAATGACGGTCGTCACACCATGGTCGGGTTGCGGCACCTGCGCAGAAACCTCAGCGCCAAGCGTGTCGCGATAAACCTTCGATGCCTTTGCGATGTCGCGGACGGCAATTGCAACATGGTTGAGACGGCCGATCATTATTCTCCTCGCACTCTTTTCTCCATCATACCGTCAAGACGTGAACGTGGCACATGGGCTTCTTGCCCCAACGCTGGGCAACTGCAGCCCTGACCGCCCGGCGTACTGCCTCGGCCAAAGCATCGGGATCGCGTCGTCGTCCACGCGGCAAAGACTCGATGGTTTCCAGCACTGCATCGTGGACAACCTCGTGCAAAAGGCCGCCATCACGGTCGCGCTCCGGAATACCAATAAGATCGAGCGAGGGCTCCTCGAGCAACTCGCCTTTGTCGGTAATGGCAATCGCCACCGAAACGGCCCCGGCAAAACTCAGTCGCCGGCGATCGGCGACGGTGCGCGCATCGGCCTCCACCAGCAGCATGCCGTCCTTGTAGATGCGTCCCGCCGGCACTTCGTCGACAATTCGGACATGCGGCGATAATTGCACCAGATCGCCGTTGCGACACTGAATGACGTCGCGCACGCCGCAGCGACGGGCCAGCGTCGCATGCTCGTGCAGATGGAGCGCCTCGCCATGCACCGGGATAAGCGCCTTCGGCTTGACCCAGCCAATGAGCTCCTCCAGCTCGGCACGGCGCGGATGCCCCGAAACGTGCACAAGGTGAGTGCGGTCGGTGATGACCTCGATGCCTTGCTCGATAAGAAGGTTGATAACCCGGTTCACTGCCTTCTCGTTGCCGGGAATGGTGCGGGCGGAATAGATGACCAGGTCGCCAGCCGACAACGTCACCTCGGGGTGCTGATCCTCGGCGATACGTGAGAGCGCGGCGCGTGGCTCGCCCTGGCTGCCGGTGCAGAGCGCCACGACCTTGTTCGGCGGCAGATAACCGTAGGCGTCCATCGGCCGGAAATCCTGCACGCCGTCGAGATAGCCGGTCTCGCGCGCGATTTGCACCACCCGTTCCATAGCGCGGCCGATCACCACGACCTCGCGATCCGCCGCTCTCGCCGCATCTGCGACCGCGCGCAGGCGGGCGACGTTGGAAGCAAAGGTTGTCACCGCGACGCGTCCTCGCGCCGCTCTCACGAGCTCGGCAATTGTTTTGGCAACGTCAGCCTCCGATGGCGAGCGTCCGTCACGCACGGCATTGGTTGAATCTCCGACCAGGGCCAGGCACCCCTCCTCGCCCAGCGCCCGAAGCTTCTTCTCGTCGGTCGGATCACGCAGGATGGGTGTCGGATCGATTTTCCAGTCGCCGGTATGCAACACCGTGCCGCCGGGCGTGCGGATGATCAGCGCGTTCGATTCCGGAATGGAATGCGCCATGGTCACCAACTCGACATTGAACGGGCCGATGTCAAAACGGCTGCCCAGAGCGACCACGGATACGGGAATTTTCGGCGAACCCGGCTCGCCGGCACATTTCGCCTCGAGCAAGGCCGCCGCGAAAGGCGTCGCGTAGATTGGCACCTTCAGGCGCGACCATAGATCGATGAGCGCGCCGAAGTGGTCCTCGTGCGCATGCGTGAGGACCAGGCCCGAAATGTTTTTTCGCTCTTCAACAAGGTACCTGACATCGGGGAGAATCAGGTCGACGCCCGGTAAGTGCTCCTCGGAGGCAAACGACACGCCGAGATCGACGGCCAGCCACGCGCGCCGGCGCTGGTCGCCGATGCCATAGATCGACAGGTTCATGCCGATCTCTCCGACGCCGCCAAGCGGCGCAAAAACCAGTTCCTGCGGCCCAGGCATGCTCAGCGCTCACCGAAGCCGAAGACTTCGCCGGCGGTTACCGGGGTCACCCGGCCGGCCTGGTCAAGCATCAGGCATCCGGCGTCATCGAGACCCTGGAAACGGCCTGAGAGCTCCCGCTCAGGCAATCGCACATGCAAGGTCTCGCCGAGACCGGCCGCGCGCTTGAGCCAGTCCGCCCGCGTGCCAGAAAAGCCCAGCCCGCTTTTCCATTGTTCCAGACGTTTCTGCGTGGCGCGTGCGAGCTCCTGGAGCAAAGCGTCGGGCACGACCAGTGCGCCCAGGCCGGCAAGGTCGGCGGCCGGATAGTCGGTGTTGTCAGGATGGGCGGCACAATTCACGCCGATGCCAATCGCTACGGCAAATGCAGACTCGCTTTCGCCTTCGATCAAAATACCGGCGACCTTGGCCTTGTCGACAAGCAGATCGTTCGGCCACTTCACTTTCAGGTCGGGTCCGAGCTGAGGTGCGCAGGCGGCAATCGCATCATGCACTGCAAGTGCCGCGACGAAGGAGAGTTGCGGCGCCAACGCCGGGGGCGACGGATCGGTCAACAGCAGCGTCGCGTGAAGATTGCCGGCCGGCGACACCCAATGACTGCCGCGCCGCCCGCGGCCAGCGCTCTGCGTTCGCGCTGAGATCCACAATGGTCCGCGCTCGCCGGAACGCGCAAGCGCCAGCGCCTCGGCGTTTGTGGAGCCGAGCGTCTCGTAGTTCATGTGCCGGACCCCCACCAGGTCCGTGGCTTCGCGGTTCATTTAAAACA
>DASSSM010000362.1:0-4255 GCA_035708425.1 Pseudolabrys sp. | reverse complement strand
CTTTCGGCAGGGGTGCGGCGGCGAGGTCTTTCTGTCCCCGACCGATGGTCGAGCGCGCCAGCCCCGTAATCTCCGAGACCGCCTCCAAACCGCCCCATCCTGCCGCCCGGGCTTCGCCGGCCGCAAATAACCGCCGCCCGCGCTCATCGAGCTTCGAGCCGACGGACTCCCACCTTTGCCGAATCGCTTGCGTGTCGATCATACCGACCCGCATACTGCCGCAGCGCCCTCGCAGGAATCCGGCCGCCCCGAGTCAAATCACCACATGGCGCCGGGACGCGATCCGATTCACTTGTTGTGACGAATGTCCTAATACCAATTCTACATCAGAGTGAGTTGACGATGTAGGGGAAGGAGGTGATGGAGCGGACCATCTTGGGATTGCGCTCCATGTAGAGGACGGCCTGCTTGAGCTTGGCACGCACCGCGTCCATGGATTTGAGGGCGTAGTTTTTGAAGATTTTTTCGCGGATTTCATCCCAGAGGTTTTCCTTCGGATTGAGTTCTGGCGAATAGGGCGGAAGATACAAGAGCTTGATATTGTCGGGAACGGCAAGGTTGCCACAGCGGTGGTTGGGCGCGCCATCGAGAACCAGCAAGATATCCTGCCGGGCAAACTTACGCGCCAGCACATCGAGGAAGGCCTGGAAGCTTGCGGTGTCCGATGTTGGCATGATCAAATAGACGCAAGTGCCATCCTTGGGCGAGACGGCACCGTACAAATAGATGTATTCGCGGATGAGTTGGGCGGCGACCTCGGGCCGCGTGCCGATCGGCGCCCAGCACCGGCGAATGCGATTCATGCGCCCGAAGCGCGCTTCATCCGTGAACATGATGCGCAAGCGTCGCCCGCGCCGGGCGGCAGCCCGCCGCGCTTTCCTCACCGCATCAGGAAAGCCGTTTTTTTAAAAGCATTCTGCTTCGCCAGGTCGCGCTTGGGATGAAACGGACGCGGCATCAGCTTGCGCCAGCCGTGTCGGTGCAGCAGGTTATAGACCGTGCTGTCGCTGGTCGCGTGCCCAATCGCTTTCTCATAGGCCGCCTTGAGATCGTGGATGTTCAACATCTCGCCAGCGCCGGCCGTTTTGGCGAAACGCGCAAGCAAGGCCTCTTCTTCGACCACCGTCATGTTCTCGTGCTTGCGTCCGCCGTTCGGCTTGGGCTTGAGCGCCTTGATGCCGCCGTGGTCATAGGCCATGTGCGCACGGTTCACTGTGCTCAGCGACACGCCCATCGCCGCCGCAATCGCGGGCTGCGTCATTCCGCTCTCACGCAACAATACCATCTGGATGCGTTCGCGCTGCGCAGCCGGCATCTTCCACCGCAGCGCAGTCTTCAGCCGCCGCACCTCGGCTTTGCTGCATTTGACCATCTGGCCCCCCGAATCAGATGGCGCAAGCGAATCACACCTCGGGCAAGGAAAACAACCAGCAGTTCCCGCCATTCCATCTTGTGAAAAAAAGCCTCGATTCAAGCCGTCATGGAGGTGGTATTAGATTGCTAAAGTGAAATTGGTTCGGGTTAAATCCTGCGCATGCTCTTCAATCATTTCTTCCAGTCGAAGTCGGATGTATTTGACATTGAGCGACCAAACTCGCGGGTAAACTCAGTTTGGTTTGGAGAGGTTCGCGCGCGAAGTGCGCTTGGTGCGGGCGCTTTGACATAAGGACCCACCGTAACTTTTCACTTTCAGAGGGAGGGAGTGCGCCGCGTTCGGGGCAGCGTTTCGATTCGCGGCGCAGGTAGCGCGTCAACGGCGCAGCCAGCTCGGTGCTGACCAGCGGCCTGCAGCAGCTCGGAGATTCCTGCTTCGGCGAGCGCGTCCACGCCGACATCGATCGTGGAAGTGCTTGCAGAATGGGCTGCCGCGGCGCGACCTGATGGACGTTCAAACCCGCTCAACCGGAACGGTGAACACATATCCTACACCGCGCTCGGTCTGGATGACGCGCGGCGTGCTCGGGTCGCGTTCGAGCTTGCGCCGGAGGCGAAGAATCTGCACGTCGATGCTGCGATCGAAAACATCCTCATGCACGCGCGTGGACTGCAGCAGGTGCTCCCGGCTGAGCGGACGCTGCGGCGCATCGAGAAAGGCAATCAACAGGGCGTACTCGCCTTTGGTCAATGTTACCGGAGCGCCGGCCGGGTCGGTGAGCCGCCGAGTCTGGCAGTCGAGCTGCCAGCCGCAAAATCGAAAGCGGCCCCGCTCGGGATCGCGAGCCGGCGCGGCACGTCCGATATCGGATCGTCGTAATACCGCGCGGACACGCGCGAGCAATTCGCGCAGATTGAACGGCTTGGTCAGATAATCGTCGGCACCGAGCTCAAGTCCGACAACACGATCGATATCGTCGCGACGGTGACCAGTAATGATGACGACCGGCACGTCGGAGCTCGACCGGATCTCCCGCAGCAAATCGAGACCGTCCTCCTGACCGAGCCGAAGATCGAGGATCACCAGGTTGACCTCGGTGCTGCCGAGTTGGCCGGCCATCTCTTGGCGACCGCATGCCAGCAGGGTACGGATGTTATTCTCACCAAAATAGTTTAAAATCATGCGCTGCAAGGCAGGATCGTCCTCCACTACGAGGACGCACACTTGGCGATCACCACTCTTACGTAGATCCAGGTCGCTTAGCGATGTCGCGCCCATGCCACCTAGCTCCCACATTGATGCGGCCCGCGGCAACCGCGCCCGTGTCGGGTTGCATGATAGCCTGCCTTCTGCTGGCGCTTGTCTGCCTCAATGCCGGCTCGCCGGCAACTGCTCAATCGCCAACCCCGCAGGCCCGCGCCGGCTTGGAACCCATCACGCCAATCCCTGCCATGCCGCCCCAGGACCCACGGCGTCTAGTCCTCGGGGAACGATTATTCAGCGACCCGCGCCTGTCTCACGATGACACACGCAGCTGCTCATCGTGCCACGATATACGAACGAACGGTGCCAGCGCCAACGCCCACGACTTGACGCCCGGGGGGCAGTCGTTCGCGCTCAACACGCCGACGGTCTTCAATGTAAGCCTGAACTTTCGCCTGAACTGGGAAGGGAATTTCCGCTCACTCGAAGACCATGCCGAGCAGACGCTTCGCAATCCTGCGATTATGGCATCGAGTGCGGACGAAGTTGTGAGCAAGCTGCGCGCCGACCCGGAAGCGGTGAGGCAATTCCGCGACGCATACGGGAGGGAGCCCGACGTCGCCGCCCTCCTGGATGCGATTGCGACCTACGAGCGCTCCCTGGTTACGCCGGGCAGCCGGTTCGACCGCTGGCTTGCGGGCGAAGCCGCCGCGATCGCGCCGGAGGAGCTGTCCGGCTATCAGCTGTTCAAGTCGCTTGGCTGCATCTCTTGCCACCAAGGCGTCAATGTGGGCGGCAACCTCTTCCAACGGCACGGTATTTTCCATCCATTGGGCTCTGCGGAGCCCGTATTGGTTCGCGTCCCCAGTTTGCGTAACGTGGCGGCCACGCCGCCGTATTTCCACGACGGCAGCGCGCCTACGCTGTCGGAGGCGGTGAGGGCGATGGGTATTGCCCAACTCGACCGTGTTCTAATCGATCAGCAAATCGCCGCCATCGTCGTCTTTCTCAACACGCTGACAGGCACCTACCGGAGTGAGTTAGTCAGGCCAGCGACCGACACACCGCACGCGGCTACGGCGCTCCCATGAGGCTCTTGACGGGTGCCCTCGGGGTGCTTCTGCTGCTCGGGTTGCTCACCTGGCTGCTGCTGCGCGGAATCGACACGAACGCACCAGCCTATGCGGTGACGCTGCGGACCTTTGACGATTTCGCGCTTGCCGAGGCTTCCCTCCATCGCGACGTCCTGCAGGCGCGCGCCGGCCTGCTTCGCAACTACGACACCCTCGTTAAGGCTGTAGAGGCGATGCAAGACGCGGTCAGCCGGCTGCGTTCCCACGCGCAGACTGAGGGCCTCGATGTCGGGCCGGCCGACCGCCTGGCCGCGACGGTCTCCCAGCAGGAGGAATTGACAGAGCGCTTCAAGAGCAGCAACGCGCTCTTGCAGAATTCGCTGTCTTACGTTGGCCTGCTGAGCACAAGTCCCACGTTCGGCGCTCAGGACGCGCAACTCGCACCCGCAACCGGCGCATTGACGGCGGCGCTGCTCTATCTAATGCGCGACACATCGCCGAACGCTGTCAAGGCGCTCCAGGAACGGATCGACCAATTTGCGGCGCAAACGCCCGCTGCCGGGCCGGACGCGGAAGCAGCGCGGGCGCTGCTCGCGCATTCCCG
>DASSSM010000361.1:0-2211 GCA_035708425.1 Pseudolabrys sp. | reverse complement strand
GCTCGGACAGCAGATGTGGTTGCCCAACTGGGCGTGGCCACAATGGCTGCTGCGATACATCGGGCGGCGCCTCGCTCAATTCAATCCCCGCACGCGGGCGCGCCGCAACGTCGCCCATCACTATGACCTCGACGGCCGTCTCTACTCGCTCTTTTTGGATGCCGACAGGCAATATAGCTGCGGCTATTTCGAAACGCCGGACACATCGCTCGACGATGCGCAGCTTGCGAAGAAACGCCACCTTGCGGCCAAGCTAATGCTGAGCGGAGGACAACGTGTCCTGGACATTGGCTGTGGCTGGGGTGGACTTGGCCTTTACCTCGCGGAGTTTGGCAGCGCCAATGTCACTGGCATTACGTTGTCGCAAGAGCAGCATGCGATCGCAAACGAGCGCGCGGCTGAGAAGCATTTAAGCGAGCGCGCCAGTTTCCTTTTGCAGGACTATCGTGACTTGCAAGGGCCGTTTGATCGCATCGTCTCAGTTGGCATGTTCGAACATGTCGGCGTGGGTCACTACGATACCTTCTTCAAGAAATGCGCAACGCTGCTCTCCGACGACGGCGTGATGGTCCTGCATTCCATCGGCCGCTCCGAAGGTCCGGGCGTGACCAATCCCTGGATTGCCAAATACATTTTCCCAGGCGGCTATATTCCGGCCTTGTCGGAGGTTCTGCCCGAGGTCGAGCGTGCTGGACTTCTGGTAACGGACATTGAAATCATGCGCCTGCATTACGCGGAAACGCTGAAAGCGTGGCGCGAGCGCTTTCTGGCCCATCGGGAAGACGCAGAGCGCATCTACGACCCGCGATTTGTGCGAATGTGGGAATTTTATCTTGCTGCTTCCGAAATGTCGTTTCGCGAGCAGAATATGATGGTCATGCAGATCCAGCTCACCAAGAGACAGGGTATTGTGCCGATCACGCGCGACTATATTTCCCAGGAAGAACGGCGTTTCGCCGCTGCCGAAATCAAGCGTCGACCGCCGCTGCGTCTCGCCGGTGAATAGATCACGAACGCTCAACTCCCATTGCCGGCCACGGTCAAGAAAAAACCAGTCTTTCCCACCGCTCGATACAGCTTGTGAATTGCGGGACAACTGCCCTGCCAGCGCGCTGCGGCCACAAAACGCGTGCTATGCCACAATTTCCGGGTAAGCACCGACATCCATGGCACTCGCTGATTCGACAGCCCGCAAGCAGGCCGAAGAACCTGCCCCACTCTACCGTTCCGCTCCGCATAACATCGAGGCGGAACAGGCATTGTTGGGTGCTATCCTGGTCAACAACGAAGCTTTTTACCGCGTTTCGGATTTTCTCGAGCCTGCGCATTTCTTCGAGCCAATCCATCAGAAGGTCTATCAGCTTGCGCGTGATTTGATCCGGGCCGGAAAGCTCGCCACGCCGGTGACGCTCAAAACGTTTCTCGATGCAAGTATCGACATCGGGGGTCTCACCGTCAGCCAATATCTTGCTCGGCTTGCCGCTGAAGCAACGACAATCATCAACGCCGAAGACTACGGCCACACCGTCTATGATCTCTCGATACGCCGCGCACTGATTCAGGTCGGCGAGGATATGGTGAACGTCGCATACGACGCACCGGTCGACTTTTCGCCGCGCAACCAGATCGAGGACGCCGAGCGGCGACTATACGAACTGGCGGAGACCGGCCGCTACGACGGCGGTTTCCAGCGCTTCGCGCAGGCGCTCACGACCGCGATCGATATGGCCGCACACGCCTTCCAGCGCGACGGAAAGTTATCGGGTGTCGCCACAGGATTGGACGATCTCGATCGCATGATGGGTGGGTTGCAGCAATCCGATTTGATTATCCTCGCGGGGCGGCCGGGTATGGGTAAAACGGCGCTTGCAACCAACATCGGGTATAACATCGCCAAGGCTTGGCGCGGCGAGGTAAAGCCCGATGGTCACACGGTGACTGTCAACGGCGGTATTGTCGGATTCTTCTCGCTGGAAATGTCGGCGGAGCAACTTGCCACCCGCATCATCGCCGAACAGACCGGAATTCCGTCGAACCAGATCAGGCGCGGCGGCATCAGCGAAAGCGACTTTGAGAAGATCAAGGACTATTCAATCGAGCTGCAGCACATTCCGCTCTATGTGGACGAAACAGGCGGCCTTTCGGTGGCCCAGCTCGCTGCCCGCGCCCGCAGGCTGAAGCGTCAGCGCGGACTGGATTTACTGGTGGTCG